>NZ_JBFBJI010000019.1:161658-163680 GCF_040702065.1 Streptomyces sp. NPDC086777
ACCGCATCCGCAACAAGAACTCCGGCAAGGTCCTCGGCGTCGACCTCATGTCCACCGCCAACAGCGCACACGTCGTCCAATTCGACGACAACGGCACCGCCGACCACCTGTGGCAGTTCGGGTAGGGCCGGGTCTCCACAGTGTTCGGATGCCGTCACTCCCCCCACTCGGATCACCTGGAGGTCAGGTACATGACATTTCGACTCGGAAGACCGTCGCGCGGCAGATGGAAAAGAACCCTCGCGCTGATTCCCGTGGCCGCGCTCACGGTGGCGGCCACCGTCACCGCCTCGCTGACCGCCCAGGCGGCCGTGCCCCCGACGCCGTCGGGCTTCTCGCTCACCTGGAGCGACGACTTCAACGGTGCGTCCGGCACCGGCATCGACCAGAGCCTGTGGAAGTACGACACCGGGCCGGGCAGCAGTTTCGGCACCGGTGAGATCGAGACCATGACCGACAGCACCTCGAACGTCTACTACGACGGCCAGGGCCATCTGGTGCTCCAGGCGCTGCACTCCGGTTCCGACCCGCGCAGCGGATGGACCTCGGGGCGCGTGGAGACCCAGTCGGCGTCCTTCGGCGCCCCGGCCGGCGGAGTCGTCCGCATCGAGTCCGTCCTGCAGCAGCCCAACGTCACCACCGCCAACGGCGCGGGCTACTGGCCGGCGTTCTGGATGCTCGGCGCACCGCTGCGATCCGGTGTGACCTGGCCGAAGTCCGGCGAGGTCGACGTCATGGAGGACATCAACGGCCGCAGTTCGGTCTTCAGCACCCTGCACTGCGGGGTGAACCCGGGCGGGCCGTGCAACGAGTCGACCGGGATCGGCTCGGGTGAACGCGCCTGTTCGGGCTGCCAGACCGGCTTCCACGACTACGCGGTGGAG
This sequence comes from Streptomyces sp. NPDC086777, assembly GCF_040702065.1. Taxonomy (NCBI): domain Bacteria; kingdom Bacillati; phylum Actinomycetota; class Actinomycetes; order Kitasatosporales; family Streptomycetaceae; genus Streptomyces; species Streptomyces sp. NPDC086777. The sequence continues at coordinate 162,543 of NZ_JBFBJI010000019.1, forward strand.
ATCGACCGCTCGGTGTCGCCGGAGCAGATCCGGTTCTACCTCGACGGGACCAACTTCTTCACCGTCAACGCCGGCCAGGTGGACGCGACGACCTGGTCCGACGCCGTCGACCACCCCTTCTTCATCATCTACGACCTGGCGATGGGCGGCGGGTTCCCGGACGCGTTCGGCGGGGGCCCGAACGCGGCCACGGTGTCCGGCGGCAAGCTGGTGATCGACTCGGTGGCCGTGTACAACAAGGGTCCCGGCTCCGGCGGTGGCGGTTCGGTGACCGGTCAGACGATCACCGGTCCGGGCGGCAAGTGCGTGGACGTGTCCGGTGACGACACCGGTGGCGACGGCACCGCGGTCCAGCTGTGGGACTGCCAGCCGGCGGCCAAGGACCAGCACTGGACGTGGAGCGGGCAGACCCTGCAGACCCTCGGCAAGTGCCTGGACATCGCCGGCGGCAACAGCGCCGCGGGTACCGAGCTGCAGCTCGCCACGTGCAACAGCGGGGGCTACCAGTCATGGGTGCGGCAGACCGACGGCACGCTGCGGAACCCGACCAGCGGCCGGTGCATCGACTCGCCGTCGGGCGCCACGGCCAACGGCACCCGGCTGCAGATCTGGGACTGCAACGGATCCGGTGCCCAGCAGTTCGCCATCGGTACCCCCATCTACGGTCCGGGCGGCAAGTGCGTGGACGTGGCCGGTGACGACACCGGCGGCGACGGCACCGCGGTCCAGCTGTGGGACTGCCAGCAGACGACCTCGCTCGACCAGAAGTGGACCTGGAACGGCCAGACCCTGCGCACACTGGGCAGGTGCCTGGACATAGCGGGCGGTGTCAGCACGGCCGGCACGAAACTCCAGCTGGCCACCTGCAACGGCGGGGGGTACCAGAACTGGGTCGCCAACGCCGACGGCTCGCTGTCCAACCCGACCACCGGCCGGTGCGTCGACTCGCCCTCGGGCGCCACCGCGAACGGCACCCGGCTGCAGATCTGGGACTGCAACGGCTCCGGCGCCCAGCAGTTCGCCCTGGCATGAGCCGCGGGGGGGGGGGGGCCCCCCGGGGGGGCCCCCCCCCCCCCCCCGCGCCCCCCGCCGCCGGGCCCCCCGGCGGGGCCCGGGGCGACCCCCCCACCCGGGGCCC
>NZ_JBFBJI010000019.1:163690-199594 GCF_040702065.1 Streptomyces sp. NPDC086777
GTCGTTACCGCCATGGGCCAGGCCGGCGACGGGCTCGTCACAGAAGACCGCCAGCGGTTCGCGGGGCAGGGCCCCGCGGGGAGCACGCACCCGCCCGCCCGGTCCCGCGACGCGGCCGGCACGCGCGGTGTCACGGAGCGATCCGCAGACTCGCGATCAGCCCGTCGCGCAGGCGGAAGGTCATGGGGCCGGTCCCGTGGTGACCGTTGCCGGTCACGGTCAGCGTCACGACATAGGTGTCGGCCGACGCGCCGGGCTCGATCGCGTCCAGCGCGAAATGCGCCTGTACGCCGATGTTGTCGGTCCGGTCCCAGGCGCGCACGCCGTCGCGGCCGCGGTAGGCGCGGCCCCAGTCGTCGAGTTCGGCGTCGTCGGTGAACGCGGCGGCGAACGCCTCGGCGTCGCCGCGGTTGGTCGCCTCGACGAAGGCCGCGACGGCCGCGGGGACTTCGATGGTGCTCATGGCGGACTCCTCAGCTCTGGACGGTGAGCAGGTCGGCGAGACCGATACGGGTGAGGAAGCCGCGGCGGATACGGTCGGCGGTCACGGAGACCTCCGCGGATCCGTCGTCGGCGGGGTCGACGTGCACGCGGTAGGGGCGCTTCCCGGCGGGCAGGGCGACGATGCGGGCGATCTCCTCGGAGACGAGTGACGCGGGCGCGTCCTCGGGGGCGAGGGCGGCGAGCTTGGTCGCCATCTGCTCCACCAGGCCGGGGTAGCGGCTCTCGTACTCGGCCTCGACGGCGGTGTCGTCGGGGTGGCCGGAGTGGGCGAAGTGGTTGGTGCCGCTGGTGAAGGAGCCGGGGACGACGATGGAGGTCTCCACGCCCCAGCGGGCGAGTTCACCGGCATAGGACACCGCGAGGGAGTCCATGGCGGCCTTCGCCGCGAAGTAGGGGGCGAGGTAGGGCGGGGTGCCGCCCTTGACGCTGCTGCTGGACACCCAGAGCACCAGTCCTCGCCGGCGGCGGCGCATGCCGGGCAGCACGGCACGGTTGACGCGCTGGGTGGACAGGACGTTCACGTTGTAGAGCTCGGCGAGCTGGTCCGGGGTGAAGGCCTCGGCGGGCCCGGTCACCATGTGCCCGGCGTTGTGGATCAGCACGTCGACGCGGCCGTGTTCGGCTTCGATCCGTGCGACGGCGGCGTCGACCGAGTGCTGGGAGTTCACGTCGAGCTCGATGGACCGCAGGTCGACGTGGTGCTCGTCGGCGTACCGGGCGGCGGCCCGGACCTGGGGCGCGTTGCGGCCGGTGGTCTCGCGCATGCCGGCGTGGACGGTGTGGCCGGCGTCCGCCAGCGCGCGGGCGGTGAGGGCTCCGAAGCCGCTGGAGGCGCCGGTGATGACGACGACGTTGCCGGTGGTGGACATGGACGTGGTTCCTTTCCGCGATGACGGTGCGGGGGCGTGGTGGTGGAGGTACGGCGCGGTCAGGCGAGTCCGCCGTTGGCGTAGAGGACCTGTCCGTTGACCCAGCGGGCGGGACCGGCCAGGAACGAGACGACCTCGGCGATGTCCCCGGGCTCACCGAGCCGCTCCAGCGGGGTCGCCCTGGCGAAGTTCGCGATGGCGGCGTGGTCCTTGCCGTCCAGGAAAAGCGGCGTGGCGGTGGGGCCGGGCGCGACGGCGTTGACGGTGATGTCCCGGCCGCGCAGCTCGCGGGCGAGGATGAGGGTGATGCCCTCCACCGCGGCCTTGCTGGCGACGTAGGCGCCGTAGCCCGGCAGCTGGGTGCGGACCACCGAGGTCGAGACGTTGACGATCGCGCCGCCCGTGCGGACCCTGCGGGCCGCCTGCTGGGAGACGACGAAGGTGCCGCGGATGTTCGTCCGGTGCATCCGGTCCAGGTCGGCGAGGTCGAATGTCGCGATCGGGGCCAGGATCATGATGCCGGCGGTGTTCACGACCACGTCGATGCCACCGAAGGCCGACTCGACGGCGTCGAAGGCCGCGCTCATCGCGCCCTCGTCGGCGATGTCGGCGCCCACCGCCATGTCCCGGCCGCCGGCGGCGGTGATCGCGGCCACGGTGCCCTCGGCCCGGGCCTTGTTTCCCGCGTACTGCACGGCGACCGCGAAACCGTCCCGGGCGAGCCGTTCGGCCGCGACGCGGCCGATGCCGCCCGAGCCTCCGGTGACCAGTGCGACACGGTCGGTGGTGGGGGTGCTCATGGGGGTCTCCTCTGCAGGTGCAGCTAAATGAACGACACGTTCATATAAGCATGAAATGAACTCGCCGTCCACATCCAGGGGGCGAGTCCTGTGCGGAATGCCGTAGCGGCTGGGCTAGGACGGACGCCGGTCCGCCGACGGGTCCCGCGCGGTGTCCCCGGCCGGCGACAGGCGGAGGGTGAACACGGCACCACCCTCCGCGCCCCGGGCCCGGGCGGTCAGGGTGGCGTCCAGCCGGACGGCCAGGCGGTGTGCGATGGCCAGGCCGAGACCGGTGCCGACCGGGCGCAGCCCCCGGTACCGCTCGTGGAGCGCGCCGCGCTCGAACGCGACCGCCAGGTCGTCCTCCGTCAGGCCGGGACCCCCGTCGCGCACCTCGACCTCCACGGCGTCGTCCCCGGAGCGCACGGCGAGCACGACGGGAGCGCCCGCCGGAGTGAGCCGCAGGGCGTTGGCGAGCAGGCAGTCCGTCAGCTGCCGGACCCGGAAACCGTCGGTGCGCACCAGCAGGGCCCGGCCGGGGTGCTCCAGCCGGAAGTCGACGCCGTGCCGGGCGCACCGCTCCCGCCAGGTCGTCGCGGCCTCGCGGGCGAGCGCGTCGAGGTCGGTGTCCGCCACGTCGAGCCGGAAGTCGTCGGTCTCCAGGGCCGCCAGGTCGAGCAGGTCGGCGAGGAAGCGGTCCAGGCGCCGGGCCTCGGCGCGCAGGACGCGGCCCACCTCGGGCAGCCGCTCGGCCGGCACGACCTCGTCGGCGAGGGCTTCCGCGTAGCCGAGGACGCTGGTCAGCGGGGTGCGGATCTCGTGGGAGACGGACAGCAGGAAGTCCCGCTGCCGGCGTTCGCCGTTGGCCAGTGCGGTGTCGAGGACGCCGAGGGCCCGGCCCAGTTCGACCGCCTCGGCCGGGCCGGGCGCGGCGGCCGGGTCGGGGTCGGCCACGCCCCGTTCCCCCGCGGCGAGCCGGGCGGCGACGCGCACGGCGTGCCCGAGCGGGCGGGCGAGCCGACGGGCCAGCAGCACGCCGGCCGCGGCCGCGCCCGCCAGGCCCGCGCCGAGCGGGAGCAGCAGGTCCCGGCGCATCCGGGCGGCCGCCGAGTCGACGTCGGTGAGCGGTCCGGTGAGGACGACGGCTCCGCCCCTGCGGGCCGGGACGCCCTCGACGAGGACTTCGGTGCCCCGGAGTTCGCCGGTCGACGACAGGGTCCTGCCGGACAGCAGGATGTCACGCTGCGGCGTGCCGAGCGCGGGGGCCGCGGGGCCGCTGACGACACCCGCCGCGTCGACGACGGCGATCTCGACGCCGTTCGCGCCGGCGATCCGCTGCTCCCCCTCGTACAGCAGCGCCGACAGGGCCGGCACCCGGCTGAGCACCCGGGCCTGCCGGGCGAGCTGGTCGCGTTCCTGGGCCTCGGCGGTGCCCCGCAGGGTGTGCCAGGCGACCAGTCCGGTCAGCAGGACGGCCACCGTGGTCACGGCACCGGCCAGCAGGACCAGTTCGCCCGCGAGTCCGGTACGGCGGCGCGGCCGGCCGGTGGCGCGGGACGCGGTCATCCGGCCATGTCCGTGGCGCCGTACCCCACCCCGCGCACGGTGCGGATGGGGCTCGCGTCGCCGAGTTTGCCGCGCAGCTGGGACACGTAGACGTCGACCACACGCGGATCGCGGTACGACGACTCCTCGCCCCACACCTGGGCCAGCAGCTCACGCCGGGTGAAGACCCGGCCGCGCCGGTCGAGGAGGTGGACGAGCAGGTTGAACTCGGTCGCGGTCAGCTCGATCTCCGCACCGTCCCGGTGCACGGTGCGCCGGGCCGTGTCCACCCGCAGGCCGCCGACCACGTGGGTACGGCCGCCGGGCGCGCCCCGGCTGCGGCGCAGCACGGTGTTGACCCGGGCGACGAGTTCGCCCGGGGAGAAGGGTTTCGTGATGTAGTCGTCGGCGCCGAGCTCCAGGCCGAGGATGCGGTCGGACTCGTCGGCGCGCGCGGTCACCATGAGGACGGGGGTCCAGTCGTCGCGTTCCCGCAGCCGCCGGCAGAGGGTCACGCCGTCCAGTCCCGGCAGCGCGACGTCCAGGACGACGGCCACCGGACGAAGGCGGGCGACGGCGTCCAGGCCGCGCAGGCCGTCGGTCTCGACGTGGGTGTCGAAGCCGTTGCGGGCCAGGTAGAGCTCCTGCAGGGAGGCGATGTTCCGGTCGTCCTCGACGATCAGCACCAGTCCGTTCCCGCTGTTCACGCCCGCCTCCGTCCGCCGCCCTGCCGTCGGGCCCCCGCGTGCCGGTGGGCCTGCGGTGATCCTAAGCAGCGCGGACGACGCGTCCCGGGCCCGGCCCGGTCCTGCGGGGCGGCCTAACAGTCCTCTAACACAACCCCGATGATCCCCTCGTGCCCCGCGGGTCATGATCGGGGCCGGACTCCGGGGGCGGCCCGCCCACGGCCGGCTGGGGGGGCGTCGAGCGCTGCCCACCGCCCGGTCGCGGGCGGCCGCGGCCCCTCCCTGCGACGACCTCGGGAAGAAGGCATGCGACTCTCCGGCCAGAACCACGTGACACCCGTGAAGGACACCGGCCCGCCGGGGCGCGGTCTGCTGTACGGCGTGGGCCGTGCCTGCGCGCGCCGCCCCTGGTGGGTGCTCTGCGTGTGGCTCCTCGTGCTGCTCGCCGCGGTCGCCGCCGACCACGCCTGGGGCGGCTCCTACGCCGACGACTTCGACCTGTCGGGCACGCCGTCCCGAACCGGCTCCGACCTGCTCGACGCCCATGGCGCCGCGGGTTCGCGGGGCGTCGCCGCGCAGATCGTCGTCCGCTCGGACGACGGACCGCTCACCGCACACGGCGAAGCCCTCACGGGGGCCGGGGACCGGCTCACCGCGCTGCCCGAGGTGCTCTCGGTCGCGAACCCGCTCGACACGGCGGGCGCGGTCGCGGCCGACGGCCGTACCGGCTACTACACCGTCCGGTTCCGGGAGAATCCCGCGCAGTTCGAGAAGTCGTACGTCGACCAGGTGAACGGCGCCGTGCGCGGACTGCGGGCCGACGACGTCACCGTGGAGTACGGCGGGCCGCTCGGGCAGCTGGCCCGCCCGGCGGCGGCCGACCGTGCGTCGGAGGCGATCGGCATCGGCACGGCCGTACTGGTGCTGCTGCTGGGCTTCGGCAGTGTGGCGGCGGCCGGTTTCCCGCTGCTCACCGCGATCATCGGGCTGCTCGCCGGGCTGAGCGTCCTCGGGCTGCTCGCCGCCCAGTACTCGTTCGCGGCGGCCTCTCCGACGCTGGCGACGATGATGGGGCTGGGCGTCGGCCTGGACTACTCGCTGTTCCTCGTCACCCGGCACCGCAAACTGCTGCACTCCGCCGAGGATCCGGTGGCGGCGGCCGCGCGGACCGTCGCCACCAGCGGGCGCGCCGTCCTGGTGGCCGCGCTCACCGTGACCGCGGCGCTCGCCGGGCTGTTCGCCTCCGGGGTCGACTTCATCGGCATGCTCGGCGTGGCCGCCGGCACCACCGTCCTGGTCGGCGCCCTGGCCGCGCTCACCCTGACCCCCGCACTGCTGGGGCTGGCCGGACGGCGCATCGACCGCTGGCACGTCCGCACCCCGGTGGACGAACCCGACGACCGCGGTGACATCTGGCACCGCTGGGCCGCGACGGTCCGCCGGCGCCCCTGGACGTTCCTGCTGCTGGGCCTCGTGCTGCTCGGTGTGCTGGGGGCGCCCGCGGCGTCGCTGCGGCTGGGGCACGTCGACGCGGGTGCCTCCCCGGCGTCGTACACCGAGCGCCGCGCCTACGACCTGGTCGCGCAGGGCTTCGGGCCGGGCACCAACGGGCCGCTGACCGTCGTCGTCACCCTCGACAAGGACCACGCCACGACGGGCGCGGAGCGCGACGCGCTCGCCGACAGCCTGCGGGACGTGCTCACCGGCACCCGGGGGGTCGCCTCCGCCACGCGGCCGGCACCCACCGGGGACGGCGCGCTGCTCGTCTCGACGGTCACGCCGGACAGCGGGCCGCAGGACCGGGCGACCACCGACCTGGTGCACCGGCTGCAGGACGACGTGCTGCCCGGCGTCCTCTCCGCCCAGGGCGCGACCGGCTATCTGACCGGCACCACCGCCGCCCAGCAGGACTTCCGGGACATCCTGGCCGACCGGCTGCCGGTGGTCGTCGGCGTGGTGGTCGCAGCGGCGTTCGTGCTGCTGCTGGCGGTGTTCCGCAGTCCGCTGGTGGCGCTCAAGGCCGCGGTGCTGAACCTGCTGTCGATCACCGCGTCGTTCGGGGTGGTGGTGGCGGTCTTCCAATGGGGCTGGGGCGCGCGGCTGTTCGGCATCGACGAGTCCGTTCCGGTGGAGTCGTACGTGCCGATGATGATGTTCGCGATCGTCTTCGGTCTCTCCATGGACTACGAGATCTTCCTGTTGTCCAGGGTGCGGGAGACCTGGCTGGAGACGCGCGACAACCACCGCAGTGTGGCCGTCGGACTGGCCGGCACCGCGCGTGTCATCACCTGCGCCGCGCTGATCATGACCAGTGTGTTCCTCGCCTTCCTGCTGTCGACCAGCGTCGTCATCAAGATGCTGGCGCTGGGGCTGGGCGTCAGCGTGGTCCTGGACGCCACCGTGGTACGGCTGTTGCTGGTGCCCGCCGCCATGTACCTGCTGGGCGAGGCCAACTGGTGGATCCCGCGGTGGCTGGACCGGCTGCTGCCGCGGCTGGATCCGGAGGGCCCCGGGCACCCGCACGGGCCGGCGGAGCCCGCGGAGCCGGCCGCCTCCTGCGGCCCGGTGCCGCGGTGACGGCCCGGCCGGGCGGCACGGCTTCGCCGGCCGTCCGTGGCACCTCGGCCGGCCGGACCTCCGTGCCCGCACCGCGCCGGCGTCGGCGCGGCCGGCGGCTGACGGCGGCCGCCGTGGTCCTGGTGGTGCTGCTCGCCGGAACCGCCGAGCTCCTCGCGCGCGGGCTGGTCGGCGCGCGGCTCTCCGGCCGGCTCCGGGAGCGGATCGGCGTCAACCAGGTGCATCTCGGCGGGTCCGCGCTGCTGGGCCTGGCCCGGGGCCGGTTCGGCCGGGTGACGGTCACGGGCGAGGACGCGCGGCTCGGCCGCCTCACCGGGGCGTCGGTGGACCTCAGGCTGACCGACGTGGAGGTGCGCGGCACACCGCGCGTCGGACGGCTGCGCGGCCGGATCACGGTACCGGTCGACGCCCTCGCGCGGTCCCTGGGCCAGGGCACCGGGGGACCGGCCGTCTCGGGGGTGAGCACCGATCCGGAGCACGGCACCCTCGTGCTCTCGGTACGCGGCGGGCTGGGCACCGTCACGGTCCGGCCGCTTCTCCAGGACGGCCGGGCGGCGTTCGAGCTCGTGGACGCCCGCGTCCTCGGAGAGCCGGCGCCCGCCGGGGTCGTCGGCGCGATCGAGGAGGCGTTGCACGCGCAGTCCGCACGGCAGCCCGCCCCCGGGCCGGTGAAGGTGACGGCGCTGGACGTCACCTCGGCGGGGCTGGTGGGCACGGTCCGGGCCGACGACGTGACCTTCGGCCGGGGGGCGGACTGAGGCGGCGCCCGGCCGCGCCGCGAGCCGTGGTAGCGCGCCGGGCGCGTCGCCCCGCGTGCCCGGCGGCCGAGGACCGGTGACCGGCCCCGCGCAAAGGGCCGCCGCCCCCTCGCCGTCGTCGCCGTGTCCGGCGCCCGGCTGCCCGGGGACGGACGGCGGAGGGAGTCCTCCGCTCAGCGCAGGTCCGCCTCCTCGCCCGGTCCGCCGGGCTCGGACCGCTGCCGTCCCGGACCGGGCAGGACCCGCCGCCCGGGGTCGGCGCCGCCGGGGCGGCCCGGTCCCGCCGTGACCACCAGCACTTCGTCCTCGGCCTGCCACACACGCCGTTCGGACGTGCCCGGGGACAGGCGGACGGCTCCGTACCGGCGGCCCGCCCGCGGCCTGTGCGCGTGATAGCCGATCGCGCACTCACCGCGCGCCAGCGCGGCCGCGGCCACCGTGGCGAACGCGGCCTCGCGGCCCGGCAGTACGTAGTGGTCGGCGGTGCGCAGGGCGAGCGCTCCGCCACGGGTCGTGAAGATCTCCTCGAACACGGCGGCGAGTTCGGGGGCGTGCGCGATCTGCGCCATGACCAGGGCGGTGAGTTCGCCGCGGACGACGACGTCGGAGGCGTGGCCGAGCGGGGCCACCCTGCCACTGCGGCGGTCGTGCAACTCGGCCACCACCGGCAGCACCCGGCCCGTCCGTTCCTCCCATGAGCGCAGGGTCAGCAGCGCCAGCAGGGTCGGGGCGTCGGAGCACCCGGGCGGGCTCCCGTGGTCCGCGCCGAGGGCGATCACGCCGTCGTACACGGAGAGTTCGAGGCCGTGCAGCGCCTCGGGGGCGGCCAGGTCCCGGGTGTGGTGCGTGACCGCGAGCGCCGGGGCGTCGGCACCGGGGCCGCGGACCTCCTGTCGCGGGAGGACGAGTCCGAGGTCGGTACCCGGGTCCGTGAGGATGTCGAGCGAGGAGCCCGGCGCGGCGGTTCGGCGCAGGGTGTCCACGATCATCGGCGCACGCCGGTTCCAGCCCAGCAGCAGGAGCCGGGAGGGCGGTTCGGGCAGGGGCCCCGGTGGTGCGACGGCCGTCGCGTCGACCGCTGCCCAGCGCTCCAGGAGCGGGGGCGGCCGGTCGTCGTGGGCGACGGTGACGAGCCGGTCGCCCGGTTCCAGAACCGTCGCGGGCGACGGCGTGAGCAAGGGGCGGCCGTCCCGCAGCAGACCGACGGCGCAGGCCGCGTCGAAGCGGAGGGCGACCTCCTCGAAGGACAGTCCTGTCGCCTCCGGCACGTCGGTCACATGGAACTCGGCCCCGGAGAAGTCCAGGAGGTCACGCAGGACCGAGGGCATCCCCGGGCGTCGGGCGGACTGCACGAGCAGCCGTGCGGCGGTCCCGTCGGTCTCCAGGACGGTGCCGCTCGGCCCGGCGGCCAGGCGCGCGGCGGACAGACAGCGGCCGTCGTGCACCGCCGCCACCACCCGTGGCCCGGGCCCGTCGGCCAGCAGGGTGCGCAGCGCCAGCAGCGTCCGTACGGTCGTCGGATCGCCGTCGGCGTCCTCGGCGGGCAGCACCACCACCGCCCTGGCCGCGGCGGGTGTGACCAGTGCCAGGTCGTCGGGGTCGGTGAGGTCGCCGCTGCGGCAGACCAGCCGGGCGCCGTGGGCGGTGCCGAGGGCGGCCGTGAGCGCCGTCTCGGCCTGGGCCGGGTCCCGGTCGGCGAGCACGGTGATCACATGCCGTCCGCCGCCGGCCCGTCCGGCGATCAGTTCGCGGATCACGGTGACGATCTGGTCGTTCCAGCCGAGGACCACGTCGTGGTCGCGCTCCAGCACCCGGGAGCGGCCGCGCCGCAGTTCGGTGAGCTGTTCACCGAGACCCGTGGTGACGACTCCGACGACGGTCGACACGCACAGCAGGGCGATCAGGCCGAGCAGGACGGACAGCAGCATCCGCGTCGGCGCGCCCGTCACCGCACCGAGCCGCAGGGTCTCCGCGCTGGTGCGCCACACCTGGGCGAGGCGGCCGGAGAAGGAGTGCGGCGCGTCGGGATCGGTCCACACCAGCAGGGTGCTGACGGGGACGACGACGGCCAGGCAGCAGGCGGCGAGCCAGCCGAGCAGGGTTCCCGTGCTGCGGGCGAGTGTCCTGTCGAACAGGTACCGAGCCCGGTCCCGTAACGGAGTCCGCTCCTGCCCTCGGTCCACATCTGCCCCCTGGTCTGCGCGCACGCCCCGGCGAGTCGAAGCGTGCCGGGCCGGACACCGCGACACGCCGTCCGACCGGCACCTTCACACTTTCGGGCAGTGCCGGGCGGCTCAAACCCGGACCGGGCGAGCAGGTTTCCCCGGAGTGTTCAGCGGGGGTGCGGCCCGGGGGTGGCGACCGTCGTGCCCCGGAGCCGGGGCGTGGCGGACTCCGGCGCGCTGCAGCAGTGGGGGCAGTGCATGCGCGTACGACTCCGCGAGGCGGCTCTCGTCACGGTGGACGAACGTGTCGCCGACGACGAGCTGTAAGTGAGCACCATCCATGACACCTCCTGCCCCCGCTTCGCGGGCGCCCTCGAACGCGTCGGGCGCCGCTGGACCGGCTCGGTAGTGCGGGCCGCCGCGCAGGGCGCCCGGCGGTTCGACGAGTACCGCGCGCTGATCGAGGGGATCTCCGACCGCCTGCTCTCGCAACGGCTCAAGGAGCTGGAGTCCGCGGGCCTCCTCGAGCGCGCGGTCGTCCCGAGCACGCCCGTGCAGATCAGACCGTCCAGGCCCCCGTCGGGACTGGACGGGCGCCAGGACTCCGCGATGGCGTAGCTCTCGCGCTCGAGCGCGCCGCTCAGCCGGAGCAGCACGTCGGCCTTGTCCCGGAAGTAGAGGTGGAACGTCGAACGGGAGATCCCCGCCGACTGGGCGATGTGCTCCACGCTCAGTTCCGTGCAGGTCGCGCCCTGCCGGAGCAGCTCGTCGACGACCCCGAGGATCCGCTGCTCAGGGACGGCCCGCCGGTCCGCAGCGCCGGAAGGTCGTCGCGTCGTGGAAGCCATGCCGCCATCCTCGGCTCGCCCGCACCGCGCTCCGGACGACGGGTGGACATCGTGTCCGACACCTCGTCCGACGGCAGGAGCACCGGCCGCGCCGCGGTTCCCGGATGCCGCGCCCACCGACGTTTGCCATGCTGAATTCGCCGGGGTATGGAAGGAAGTGGCTGATGTGAGCGCCACGGATGAGGCACCACGACATCCGCCCGGGTCCGGCACCACCACGGCCGACGTGGTGGTCGACCAGTACGGCGTGATCACGAAGTGGAGTGCGGCGGCCGAGCGGAGTCTCGGTTTCACGGCCTCCGAGGTCGAGGGCGAGGCCGCCGGAAAGCTCCTGGCCGATGACCAGGAGATGCGGCCGGAGAGCGGCGGCGCCCTTCGCCTGGGCCGGGAGGCCCCGGTCTCCCTTCGGTGCCGCGACGGCGGCACCGCGGCCTTCCAGGTCCGTATCCGTCCCGCCACCGACGCGCCGGGCTGCTGGAACGTGGCCCTGACCCCCATGGCGGAGATCTCCGAGGCGCGGGCGGTGGACGACGCGGTCCTCGACGCCCTGTTCAACCGCTCCCCCACCAGTCTGTGCGTGTACGACCCACAGCTCAGGCTGCGCCGCTTCAACCCGGCGGCACGGGGCATGCCGGGTGTCTTCGACGAAACCTCCATCGGCCGGACGCCGCACCAGATCTGGCCGGACTCGAACGCCGACGCATACGAGGACGCCATGCGGCGCGTCCTGGCGACCGGCGTTCCGCGGATCGACTTCGAGAAGCGCGGCCGCCCGCCGGACGACCGCGAGCACGAGCACGTACTCCGCAACTCGATCTTCCGGCTGGAGGATTCCTCGGGCCAGGTCCTCGGGCTGGCGACCACGGCGATCGAGATCACCGAGCAGCGCCGTGCCGAACAGCAGATCGCGTTGCTCGCGGAGGCCAGTTCGGTGATCGGGACGTCGCTGGACGTGGTGGAGACCGGTCAGCAACTGGCGGAGATCGGCGTCCCCCGGCTCGCGGACGCCGTCACCGTCGACCTGTTCGCCCCGGTCCTCACGGGCGAGGACCCGGCCGCCACATCGTCCGTGCCCACCGCTAACGACCTCCTGCGGGTGGGCATGCGGGTCGCCTGCGACCGGATCGGCGCCACGAAGACCGGCTGCCTGGGACTGCCCTATCCGTCCGACGTGGCCGGGTTGGTGCGAGATCCCGAGCCACGGCAGGAGCGCGTCGACCTGCCCGCCTCCGACGACGAGCCGCTGTACCGGGGCACGCGCGGCCTGAGTGCCGCGTACTCGCTGGTGATACCGGTGACCGCCCGGGGCACGGTGCTGGGCTTCGTGTCGTTCTACGCCTTCGCGGTGGGCGACCCGTTCACCGACTTCGACGTCATGACCTGCCGCGAGCTGGTCTCCAGGGCCGCGCTCGGCATCGACAACGCCCGGCAGTACACCCGGGAGTACAACACGGCACGCGGCATGCAACGCGACCTCACGCCCCAGGACATCGTCGATCACGGTGCCGTGGAGACGGCCCACTACTTCGCACCCACCGCGTCGGAGGCGAACTGGTTCGACGTCATCCCCCTCTCGGGCGCCCGCGTCGCACTGGTCCTGGCCGCCACGGACGAGGCCGGTCTCCGTGGCGCGGCCGCCGTCGGGCGCCTCGGAGCGGCGGTGCACACCCTCACGCATCTGGATCTGAGCCCGGAGGAGGTGCTGGCCCGCCTGGACGGTGTCGTGAACAGCATCTCCGGCTACCAGTCCACCGATGTCGGTGGCCACGGCAGCGGTACGGCGGCCATGGACCTCCGGTGCGTGTACGCCGTGTACGACCCGGCCACAGGACTGCTCTCGCTGGCCAGCGCCGGGCACCGGCTGCCGGTCGTCGCCCGCCCGGACGGGACGGCGCAGGTGCCGGCCGCGCCGGTCGGTCCACCGCTGGGCAGCCCGGAGATGCGCGCCAAGGCGGAGGACCTGCGTCTGGAGGCGGGGAGCACTCTGGTGTTCTCGTCGTCCTTCGGCGACTCGGCCTCCGGGTCCGGCTCCGCTGCCGGATCAGCGGAGCAGGAGCGGCTGATGCGGACCCTGTCGGCCGCGGCCGGGGCGCCCCTGGGCGACCTCAAGGAGAAGGTGCTGGAGAGCGTCCGCTCCGGGCCCGCACCGTCCGACGGGGAGGTGCTGCTCCTGGCGCGCACCCAGTGTCTGCGCGACGACGACCTCGTCACCTGGGAATTCCCGGCCGATCCGGCCGTGGTCGCGACGGCACGCAGTCTGGTCGAGCACCAGCTGTGCCTCTGGGGGCTGGACGATGCCGCGTTCACGACCGAACTCGTGGTGAGCGAGCTGGTCACCAACGCCATCCGCTACGCGAGCGGGCCCTTCGGCCTGCGGATGATTCGCGACCATCGGGTGCTGATCTGCGAGGTCTCCGACACCAGCGGCACGGCCCCGCACCTGCGGTACGCGCGCTCCGGCGACGAGGGAGGGCGGGGACTGTTCCTGATCTCGGAACTGACGGACCGCTGGGGAACCCGGTTCGGCGAGAGCGGCAAGACCATCTGGGCCGAGCAGGACCTGGCGGCGGCGTGAGGCCGCGGCGGGCAGCTCCACCGGCCGGCGGGCCGGTCAACCGTGCCGGGTGTCCCGTACGGTCCGCTCACCGAGGTGGCCGGCCGCCGTCCGCCACGCGGCCGTCACCGCGTCGTGGGCCTGTGCGGTGCGCGCCGCCCGGTCACCGGTGAGGGTGACCGGTGCTCCGACGTGGACGTGCAGGGCCGGGCGGCGCAGGGGCGCGGTGACCAGTCCGGCGATCTGCTTGCCCGCCGTGCCCGAGCTGACCCGCCGGGCTCCTGCCTGCCCGACGGGGACGACGGGGGCGCCGGTGCGTTCCGCAAGCCGCGCCAGACCGCTGCGGAAGGCGCCGGGCGCGGCTTCGGCGGCATCGGTCCGCGCCGGGAGCCCGCCTTCGCCGTAGACGAGGACCGTGCGCCCTGCGCTCAGGGCGGCCGCCGAGAGGTCCAGACAGCGGGCGGCACGGCGGTCGTTGCGGTGGACCGGGATGTGGCCCTCGCGGGCGAGGACGCGCCCCAGCCAGGGGAGGCGCCACAGGCCGGCTGCCGCCATGACGGCCGGCTCGACGCCCAGGCGGCGCAGCGCGGCGAGAACGACAGCCGGATCGGCGAGGGAGGTGTGGTTGGCGACGATGATGCTGCCCCGCGCGAGGACCGCGCCGTTGTCGGCGGTCACGGCGAGCCGCCCGAAGGCCGGTAGCAGGACGTCGGCGAGGCGGCTGAGCATGAGGTCTCCCGGTGTCGAAGGTGATGGCCCTCATCCTTGCGGACCGGCGCCGGACGGACGTGAGCGCTGCTACTCAGCGTCTCCGGAGCCCGGTACTCGACCCGGGGAGGGTTCCGCCGTTCTTCCACTGAGCCGCAGGCGGTGCGGGGCAAGGACGTCTCCGTTCCGTGGAGTTCACCCGGCCGCCGCCGACGGTTGCCGGGAGGGTGCGAGCGCCGTACCTGCGCCGGGCGGCCGCCGGGCAGGGGGTGGATATCAAGGCCATTGATGCCAGCCTTAGTTCATGACTTGAGTTAACAGGTGAGATTCAACGCCCAGCAACCCCTGCGCAGTTGGAATCCTTCCGGGCCCTCTTCTGCCGCATCCCTTGACACCCCGATGACATGCCCTCAACACTCCTCGGCGGGAGAGCGCTCTCCCACTCGTCTCCGGGCACCCCCACGCCGGTTCGCCTCGATGCCGTGTCGGGGGGGGACGCCCGGCGACGGCCTCTGCCACCCCCACCCCTCAGGAGGTCTCCATGCCACGGAGATCGAAAGGCCTGTCAGCGACGCTGATCACCGCCGCGCTCCTGCTGACCTCGGCCGGCCTCGGCGGCATCGCCGTCAGCGCCGGGCCACCCGCCCCGCACAGCGCCGCCGCGCGGTCGTTCGCCGCCACCCACTCCGGTCACGCGATGGCCGCGTCCACGGCCACCTCCCCGGAGGATCCGGACGGCGACGGCTACATCCTGGCCAACCCGCCGGTGACCGGTGTGACGCCGTCCACCCAGGACCCGCCGCACCGCTATTTCCACGAGTTCCAGGCCAACTGCTCGGTCACCCACACCAGTCCGGACGACCCCGTCGTCTACCCGCAGCAACCGGGCAAGTCCCACGACCACACGTTCATGGGCAACACGACGACCGACGCGTACAGCACGACCGCCTCGCTGTCGGCCGGCGGCACCACGTGCAAGGCCCCCGGCGACCTGTCCGGCTACTGGATGCCCACGCTGTACAACGGCGACCAGCAGATCCTGCCCGTCGGCCCGCAGGTCATCTACTACAAGGCAGGCGTCACCGACTACACCAGCGTCCGGCCCTTCCCCAAGGGCCTGCGTTTCGTCGTCGGCAGCCCCCTGCAGAGCGCCGACGAGTTCCGCCACCACCCCGGCTTCGTCGAGGGCTGGGAGTGCGGTGACAGCTACTTCAACACCGAGTTCCCGGCGAGCTGCCCCAACCGGGCCGATGTTCAGCTCAACATCCGTTTCCAGGCACCCAGTTGCTGGGACGGCAGGTACCTCGACACCCCGGACCACAAGAGCCACATGGCCTATCCGGTGGTCAAGCCCGGCACCAACGACAACATCTGCCCGGCCGACCACCCGGTGGCCCTGCCGATGATCGAGTTCAAGATGGCCTTCCCGGTCAACGGCGACATGTCGAAGGTACGGCTCTCCAGCGGCACGGGGCACAGCTTCCACTACGACTTCTTCAACGCCTGGGACGACCGCACGCTCAAGGCCCTGGTCGACCACTGCGTCGTCGGCGGGCTGCAGTGCGACGCGCGCGGCTACGACGAGACCCATCCGGAGGCGGGCGCCGCGCTCGACGAGCACTACCGACTGCCCTGAGGAGCCGGCGAGATGACCCCACGCACCCGCATCCGTATCCCTTCGCACACCCGCCGCGTCGCGGCACCCCTGACCGCCGGCGTGCTGGCCGCCGGACTCCTCGCCGCCCTGCCCGCCGCCCAGGCGCACGCCGCGGGCAGCGTCGTCAAGGTCACCGGCGGCCAGGGCGCCTGGCAGCTGACGGTCGACGGGCAGCCGTACCAGATCAAGGGCCTGACCTGGGGCCCGAGCGTCGCGGACGCCGAGAAGTACATGCCCGACCTCAGGTCCATGGGCGTCAACACGATCCGCACCTGGGGCACCGACGCCACCAGCAAACCACTGTTCGACTCGGCGGCCGCGCACGGCATCAAGGTGATCGCGGGCTTCTGGCTCCAGCCCGGCGGCGGCCCCGGCAGCGGCGGCTGCGTCAACTACCTGACCGACACCGCGTACCGGAACCAGGTGCTCGACGAGTTCCCCAAGTGGGTCCAGACGTACAAGGACAACCCCGGCGTCCTCATGTGGGACGTCGGCAACGAGTCGGTCCTCGGCCTGCAGAACTGCTACAGCGGCGACGAACTGGAGCACCAGCGCGACGCCTACACCACCCTCGTCGACGACATCACCAAGAAGATCCACGCCATCGACCCGAACCACCCGGTCACGTCCACGGACGCGTGGGTCGGCGCCTGGCCGTACTTCAAGAAGAACGCGCCGGATCTCGACCTGTACGCCGTGAACTCCTACAACGCGGTCTGCGATGTCAAGGCCGCCTGGCAGCAAGGGGGTTACACCAAGCCCTACATCGTCACGGAGACCGGCCCGGCCGGCGAGTGGGAGGTCCCCGACGACGCCAACGGGGTCCCGCTGGAGCCCTCCGACCAGGCCAAGGCCGACGGGTACGCCCGGGCCTGGGGCTGCATCACCGGCCACCAGGGGGTCGCGCTCGGCGCCACGATGTTCCACTACGGCACCGAGTACGACTTCGGCGGCATCTGGTTCAACCTGCTGCCCGCCGGACAGAAGCGCCTGTCGTACTACGCCGTGAAGCGGGCCTACGGCGGCGACACCAGCCACGACAACACCCCGCCCGTCATCTCCGGCCTGACCGTGGAGGGCGGCGCGGGCCAGGTGCAGGCCGGACGCGACCTCGTCCTGTCCGTGCAGGCCACCGACCCCGACGGCGACCGGATCTCCTACGAGGTCCTCGACAACAGCATGTACGTCGACCAGAGCAAGAACCTCACCTCGCTGCCCTTCACCGATCTCGGCGGCGGCCGTCTGAGGTTCACCGCGCCCGACCGGCCGGGCGTCTGGAAGGTGTACGTCAAGGCGACGGACGGGCACGGCAACGTCGGCGTGGAGACGCGCTCGATCCGCGTCGTACCGCCGGTCCCGTCCGGCACCGACGTGGCACGCGGCAAACCCGCCACCGCCTCGTCGTACCAGCCGAGTTACGGTGACTGCCCGTGCACCGCGGCCAACGCGGTCGACGGCGACCAGGCCACCCGCTGGGCCAGTGACTGGAGCGACCCGCAGTGGCTCCAGGTCGACCTCGGCACCCGCACCACGTTCCGGCACGTCCAGCTGTCCTGGGAGGCCTCGTACGCGAAGGCGTACACGATCCAGACCTCCGACGACGGCCAGAACTGGCGGACCGTGCACACCGTGACCGACGGCAACGGCGGGATCGACGACTTCGACGTCACCGGCACCGGCCGCTACGTCCGCGTCAACGGCACGGCACGGGGCACCGGCTGGGGCTACTCACTGTACGAGTTCGGCGTCTACGCCTGACGCACGCGTCTCTCCCGGAGCGGCGGACCCCGCTCCGGGAGAGCGCTCTACTGACCGGTTCGCAGGTCCGTTAGGGTGCCTGCATGAGCAGACGGGCCCCCACGCTTGAGGACGTCGCCCGGGAGGCCGGTGTCTCCAGGGCGACCGTCTCCCGGGTCGTCAACGGCATCCGCAACGTGGACCCGGAGATACAGGAGATGGTCCGCGGGGCCATCGAACGGACGGGTTACGCGCCCAACCGGGCCGCCCGTTCCCTGGTGATCCGGCGGGCCGAGACCGTCGCCCTGGTGGTGTCCGGCGCCGGGGACACCACGGTCGCCGGCCAGAACGCCTTCGCCGCCTCGGTGTTCGCGGATCCCTTCTTCGGACGGGTGGTCAGCGGGATCGTCGGCTTTCTGCGCCCCCGCTCGATGCACCCCGTCCTGATGTTCGCCGAGTCCGCAGAGGCGCGGGCGGAGGTGGTGACGTATCTGCGCCAGGGCCGCGCCGACGGCGCCCTCGTGGTCTCCACCCACGCGGACGACCCGCTGCCGGCCCTGCTCGCCGATGCCCGGCTGCCCGCGGTGCTCTTCGCCCGCCCCTCCCGACCGGTCATGCTCAGCTACGTGGACCTGGCGCACCGGGACGGCGGGCGCCTCGCCGCGGAGCACCTCCTCGCGCGCGGCTGCCGCCGACCCGCCACCGTCTGCGGCCCGCTGGACGTGGAGGCCAGCCAGGAGCGGCTCGCGGGCTTCCGCGACACGCTCGCCCGCCACGGCCACCCCTACGTCCCGGTCGCCGAGGGCGGGTTCACCCTCGACAGCGGTCTCGCGGCCATGGCGGACCTGCTGGCCCGGCACCCCGACACGGACGGCGTGTTCGCCGCCAACGACCTCATGGCGCAGGGCGCCTGCCAGGTCGTACGGGAGCAGGGCCGCCGGGTGCCCGAGGACGTCGCCGTCGTCGGGTTCGACGACTCCGGCATCGCCGAGACCTGCCGGCCCCGGCTGACCACGATCCGCCAGCCGGTCGAGGAGATGGCCGCCGAGATGGCCCGTCTGCTCGAAGAGCACATCCACGGCGCGCGCACCGAGGCCACGTCGGTCGTCTTCGACCCGAAGCTGGTGGTGCGCGACTCGGCGTAGCCGTGCCGTGGATGATCTCGCGCAGACCCCCTAGGCGTACCGACCAGTCGGTACTACCCTCTGGCCACGCTCTCGGAGCCGGGCCGGCGCGCGGCCTCGTCGCGCCTGCGCACAAGCACCCGGTCTCCGGAATCCCCGGGAGGAGCCGCATGTCCGCTGCCACGACACCGTCCGCCGCCGACAGACCCGCGCCCGATGTGCCCTCCGCCGCCGCCCGCACCCCGCTGGCCCGGCTGTACCGCCGCGAACTGACCGACTATCCGCCCACCGGCCACCGCATGGGGTACCTCGCGATCGTGGTCGTCACCACCGTGGTCCTGTACTACATGCTGTACATCCAGTACGCGGTGGCGACGTCGATCATCACGCACTTCGGCATGACGTACCGCTACTTCATCTGGGTCTCGGTGATCGGCAACGCGGTGGGGGCCTTCGCCTCGCTCGTCGCGGGTCTGGCGGACCGCTGGGGCCGGGCCAATCTGGTGGTCTACGGGCTGCTGGTCGCTGCGCTGCTGGTCTTCTTCGGGTTGCCGAACGCGGCGGACAAGACCACCTACCTGGTGCTCTTCGCGCTCGTCAGTTTCATCGAGGGCATCGTGCTGGTCGCCACCCCAGCGCTGATCAGGGACTTCTCCCCGCAGCTCGGCCGGGCCACCGCGATGGGGTACTGGACGATGGGCCCGGTCATCGGCTCCCTGGTGGTCACCACCGTCACCAGCAACACCCTCTCCAGCGCCGGCTGGCAGGACGAACTCCGCTATTCGGCGATCGCCGGGTTCGTCGTCTTCGCCGTCGCGATCGTCGCGCTGCGCGAGCTGTCCCCGGCACTGCGGGACCAGATCATGGTGACGCTGCGGGACCGGGCCCTGGTGGAGGCACGCGCCAAGGGGCTGGACACCGAGGCGCTGCGGCGCGGCGAGTGGCGGCAGATGATGCGCCTCGACGTACTGGGCTCGGCCTTCGCCATCGCCGTGTTCCTGCTGCTGTACTACGCGGCGGTCGGCAACTTCGTCGTCTACTTCTCGACCGTCTTCGGCTACAGCGAGCAGCGCACCAACGCGCTGGCCAACTGGTACTGGGGAGCGAACGCCATCGCCCTGGTCCTGGTCGGACTGGCCTCGGACCGGCTCAAGGTGCGCAAGCCCTTCATGATCGTCGGCGGGGTGGGCTCGATCGCGGTGACCGCGGTCTTCGCCACCCGCGCCACCCACCTGACGACCGGCTACTACACCTTCGCCTGGCTGTTCGTCGGCATCGGCGTCTTCAGCGGCATCGCCTACGCGCCCTGGATGGCGAGCTTCACCGAGACGGTGGAGAAGCACAACCCGGCGGCCACCGCGGCGGGTCTGGCGGTGTGGGGCTGGACCGTGCGCATCGTGGTCGCCGTCTCCGCGGCCTTCATTCCGGTACTGGTCACCTCCGTGACCCCGCTCGTGGAGCACGGTGCCGAGGTCAAGGCCGCCTCGGCGCAGGCGGCACCCGCGCTGGCGATCGTCGACGCGCATCCGGATCTCTTCGCCGAGCTCGGCAAGTACACCCCGGCCACCACCCCGCCCGCGCTGAGCGCCCGCGCCGTCAAGGAGGTCGGCGCGGAGAACCTCGCCGTCGTGCAGAAGGCGGGACCGCAGCTGAAGCTGCTGCAGGAGTACGGCCCCAAGGTCCAGAAGGCGTCGAAGGACGGACCCGGCGAATGGCGCACCTGGTGGTGGATCTGCGTCGGCGGCCAGGTGGTCTTCCTGCCCTTCGTCTTCGTGATGGCGGGCCGGTGGAGCCCGAGGAAGGCGCGCATCAACGCCGAGGCGCACCAACTCGCCGTGAACCGCGAGCTGACCGCCCTGGCCGGCGCCAAGGAGTGACCGGAAGCGGAGCCGGGGCCGGCGGGCAGGGGATCCCCTGTCCGCCGGCCCCGTGGCGTGCGGGTCCCAGCGGTGCACGTGCGGCGGCCGGCCCGGCGCTGCCTCACATGCGGGATCTCAGCACGTCGACCTCACAGCCCGGTGCGGACGGGTCGAAGCCGTGCTCGACCAGCCAGCGAACCCCCAGCAGGCTGCGCAACGACCACCACGCGCGGATCAGGTCGAGGTCGACGTCGGCGCCGTAGCCGGCGAGGACGTCGTCGAGGTGCTCCTCGTGTCCGAGCGTCAAGGTGGCGAGGTCGAACAGGGCGTCGCCCCGGCCCGCCTCGGACCAGTCGATGATGCCGGTGACCTCGTCGCCGTCGACGAAGACGTGCTCGGCCTGCAGATCGCCGTGGGTGAACACCGGAGTCCACGGCCGGATCGCGGCTTCGGCCACCTGACGGTTGCGGGTGACCAGGTCCGCGGGCAACACGCCGTTCGCCACGAGCAACTCGCATTCGCCGTCGAGTTCCGCCGCCAACTCCGCGGGCCCCCGGCGGCGCCGGCCGGGCCAGGGCGGCAACGGGGCCTCGTGCAGCTGCCGGACGGCGGCGCCCGCCGCGGCCCATGCCCTCGGCGAAGCGGCCGACGGCCGGCCGAGACGGCCGAGCGCGGTCCCCCGGACGGCGGCGATGGCGAGCACGGGCGGCCTGCGCCACAGGACCTCCGGAGCCGGGACCGGTACCAGGGCCATCGCCTCGACCTCGACGTCGACGCGCGCGTGATCGGCGTCCACCTTCAGGAACACGTCGCCGACGCGCAGGGTCGCGCGCTCGGAGTGCGCGACGACGACTTCGACCTCGTCCATGGGCGACCAGTATTCCGGAGCTGATCGCACGTGTCGCCGGGATTGCGGCCTGCGACGACGCCGGCCGATCGCGTCCCGGGGCGAGCGTCGCCGCCGCGGTCGGACCGGCACGTGCGGCCGGTGCCGGTACGTGCCGGGGCGACGGCGTCAGCGGCTGTCACGGGCGGTCCACGCGGAAGTGGTAGCAGCCGTATTCGACGGCGCGGACGTGCACCTGGGCGGTCTCGGGGTCGGCGAACGCCTCGGTCAGGGCGTGCTCGAAGGCGGCGTGGGGGTCGTCCGGGAGTTCCAGCATGCGGCCGCCCGTGATGCGGCCCCGTCCGTCGTAGCGGCGCAGGACGCGCAGGGCGCCGGGGCGTGCCCAGGGGTAGTCGGCGTGCTCGTCGGACGGGCCGCCGCAGTCCTCGGCGTGGACGAAGACCGGCCCCTGTTCGTCGTACGCCCCGGGATCGGCGTCCGTCTGGGCCGCCCACCGGCGCAGCGGGGCGTAGGAGACCAGGGCGATGCGCTCTCCTCGGGTGCTGGACCGCAGGCAGCAGCGCAGCGGCGCGCCGCCTTCGTCGTCCGTGTAAGGGCGCTGCGGGTTCCCGGCGTCGTCGTGAACGCGCAGTTCCTCGAGGGCCTCGGCGGGGATGGGGAGTGGCGGGAAGGTGGGATTCATGTGTGCAGCCTGGCGCGGGCCGGCCCGGGACACCGGCGGGAACCGGACGCCGACTTCGACGCCCGAGGAGCGCGTCGGCCGTCGCGGTGGCGCCGGGGACAGCGGGAAGGGGCGTCCCCGCCGGGTCGCCCCTTCCCTTCACCGCCCTTCGGGAGCTACTCGATGTTGATCTTGAAGGTGCTGGTCGTGTTCTTGATGTCCTGGGCGTTGCCGCTCATCCGCAGGTTGCGGAAGGTGGCCTCGCCGACCGCGGGACCCTGGCCGGGTTCGGGCAGTTCGTTGGCCCAGATGCCGAAGCCGGACTTGGCGTCGAAGGCGTCTCCGCTCTTCTTGGAGTCGGTGATGGAGATGTCGGTGAAGATGGTGTCCTTCACCGGGAACTGCGGCTGGCCGCCGACGTAGTTGGTCTGGAACATGACGCCGCCGTAGGTGGAGTCGTCGATGTCGACGTCGTTGACCCGGATGCCCTGGAAGACCTTCGAGGCGGAGAACGCCCAGATGGCGGGGAAGACCTGGGAGCCCCAGAAGTGGCCGCCGGTTCTGTCCAGGGAGACGTTCTCGATCGTCGTGGGATCGGTGCCGAACCCGTTCATCGGGTAGCCGAAGTCCAGCGAGGAGATCGTGATGCCGGAGTAGACGAGGGTGTCGGCGACGCGGATGTTGCGGAAGGTGTTGTCGTAGCCGCCGTAGACGGCGATGCCGGCCGCGCGCCAGGTGAGGGTGGAGGTCAGGTTCTCGTAGAGGTTGTTCTTCTCGTCGGCGCCGCCGGCGTCGATGGCGGAGAAGAGCGCGAAGCTGTCGTCGCCCGTGGCGCGGGCGTCGTTGTTGACGACGTGGTTGTCCGTGGAGCCGTTCGTCATGTTGATGCCGTCGGCGAACGTGTCACGGATGCGGGAGTTCGAGATCGTCATGTTGTCGGTGTTGGCGCCCCAGTAGAGGCACACCATGTGCTCGGCCCAGATGTTGTCGATGGTGATGTTCGAGACGTTGGAGAAGTCGAACACCTTGCCCGGGCCGTCGATCCGGGACGTGTAGTTGCCGAAGTAGGCGAAGCCGGCGAACGTCGAGCCGTTGGCCGTGGACTCGGCGCGGAAGCCGATGTCGGTGTTCTCCTGCGAGGAGGGCGCGTGGAAGCGGGTGAACCAGGGGCCCGCTCCGACGACCTTGACCGCCTTGCCGTAGACCTGGAACTTGCTGGAGGTGTCGTAGTCACCGGCGGGCAGGTAGACGCCGACCAGCTTGCCCGTGGTGTCCATGCGGACCTTGTCGAGGGCGTTCTGAACGTCCTGCTGGGTGAAGCCGGCCGGGACCGTGTAGGCGGCCGGGTCGGGGTTCGCGACCGCAGTGGCCTGTTCGGTGTTGATGAAGTCGACGGCGTAGTAACTGGCGGTGTTCGCCGCGTCCTTCTGGAGGCGGATCCTCGAACCGGCGGGCACGGTCTTGCCGAGCAGCAGGTTCGCCTCGTCGTAGATGTGGCGCGGGGCGCCGGAGCCGGGTGAGTTGCCGGGCGCGGTCTCGCTGCCGTAGAGCCAGGCGTACTTCGAGGTGAGGTCGATCGCCTTGAGGAACTGGCCGTCCACGTAGACGTCGAGGGTGGTGTCGGTGCCGTCCGGGATCGCGAACCGGGTGACCAGGGTGTTGGTCGCGGCGCGGGTCGTCCACTCGACGTACTCGCCGGTGGCGTCGAGGGTGACCGCCTTGCGGCCGCTCGCCTCGCCCGCGAGGTCGCCGATGGTGCGGTTCGGGCCGACGACCTGGGCGCCGCCGCCGACCGTGCCGTCCTCGGCCTCGTACATGTCGTAGGGCATGTCGGCGCCGCGGCCGACGAACAGGTTCTGTGTGCTGGTGTTGTTGGTGCGCTTGACCGGCAGTTCGTTGGTGTCGTCGGCGATGACCGTCTTCACGGTGTACTTGCCGTTGACGGCCGTCCAGGAGCCGAGGCTGACCGGCGCGGTCGTCTGCCCGGAGGCGATGGTGCCGTTGTAGGAGCCGGTCAGGGTCTTGACGGTGGCGCCGTTCGCGTCCTGGACGGTCAGCGTGACGCCGTGGGCGCCGCCGGCGGAGTCCACCGTTCCCTGGTTCTTCAGGGCGACGGTGAAGGCGACGTTGTCGCCGGCCGACGCGCTGGAGGGTGTCCAGGCGACCGGGGCCGCGACCAGGTCGGAGCTGGAGACGGGCTTGACGACGAGGGCGTCGGAGCGGGTGAAGGTGTTGTTGCCCTCGTTCTGCTCGATGACCTTGTCGGACGGGTCGACCTCGGCGCCGACCGGGTAGCTGCCCGCGTCCCGGGTGCCGATGCTCGCGGTGACCGTCGCCGAGGCGCCCGCGGCCAGGGCCGGGACGTCGGCGGTGGCCGCCTTGGTGCCGCCGAGGGTGAAGTTCAGGTCGGTGGCCTTGGCCGCCTTGCTGCCGCTGTTGGTGACGGTCGCGGAGAGGCTGATGGCGTCCGACTCGACGGGCGCGGCGGGCGAGTTGGTGATGCCGGTGACCTTGAGGTCGGGGTTGGCGGCCGGGGTGCCGATCACCTGGAACTCGGCGACCTGGCCGCCCGGGGCGCCGGTGTTGGAGGTGAATTTGAGCTGGATGTCGGCTGCGGTGCCGGAGACCGGGATGGTCACGGTGTTGCCGGTGGCCGGGTTGAACGTGTAGTCCTTCGCCGCGGCGAGGCTGGTGAAGGTGGTCGCGTCCTGGTCGCGGCCGAGCACCTGGATGTTCTGGGTGCGGGTCGACCAGGCCGGGTCCGGGTTGAGCTTGACGACGACCTGGCCGAGGTCGGCGTTGGCGCCCAGCTTGGTGGTGAGGGTGGCAGGGTAGGCGCCGCCCGCGCTCTCCCAGTAGGTACCGATCTGGCCGTCGTTGGCGTTCGCCGCGACGTAGGTGAAGGTGTACGAGGAGGCCTCGACGGGCTTGCCCTGGGCGAGGTCGGAGCCCGCGCCGCTGCCGGGCCGGGTGACGCTGCTGCTCGCCACCGACACGTTCCCGGCGGCGTCCTTGGCCTTCACGTAGTAGGTGACGGTGGCGGTCGCCGACGGGGTGTCGGTGTACGTCGTCACGTCGCCCGCCACGGTCTTGACGACCTGGTCGTTGGCGTAGACGTCGTACCCGGTGACCGCCACGTTGTCGCTCGACGCCTGCCAGGTGAGCTTCACGTCGCTGCCGGACTGCGTGTAGGCGAGGTTGCCGGGCGCCGTGGGGGCCTGGGTGTCGCCGCTCGCCCCCTTGCGGGTGACGCTGTTGCTGTCGGCGGAGACGTTGCCCGCGGCGTCCTTGGCCCGCACGAAGTAGGTGATGTCGGTGCCGGCCGGCTGGATGTCGGTGTAGGTCAGGACGTTCCCGGCCACGCTCGCCCGCAGCTGGCCGTTGGCGTAGACGTCGTACCCGGTCACGCCCGTGTCGTCGGTGGCCGCGCTCCAGGTCAGCCTGATCTGCCCGGAGGCCGGCTCGGTGTAGGCCAGGTTGGCCGGCGCGGTGGGCGCCTGGGTGTCGCCTGTCGCCGGTCCGTAGACCTCCAGCTCGGACGCCTGCCCGGCGGGCCAGCCGTCGTTGGCGGTGAAGTACGCCCGCACGTACCGCGTCGTGGTCGTGTCGAAGCTGATGGTCGCCGACTGGTCGTCGGAGCTGTTGAAGGCGTACGCCTTGGACGCCGTCAGGTCCGTGAAGTTCTGGTTGTCCGTCGAGCCCTGGATCTTGAGCGTCTGGTTGCGGCTGGGCCAGCCGCTGGGCAGCCGCAGCGTCACCTGGTTCACCTGGACCGAGGAGCCGAGGTCGACTTTCAGCCACTGCGGGAAGGAGTTGTTGGTGCTCTCCCAGTAGGTGTTGCGGTTGCCGTCACCGGCGTTGGCCGCGCCGTAGACGTCGGCGTGCCCGCTCTCGCTGAAGGACTTGCCCAGCGCGAGGTTGGGCGTCGAGGCAGCGGTCGTGAGGACCTGCATCTCGGCGAGCTGGGCGGTACCGGCGACCGAGTTGGCGCTGAAGTCGGCCCGTACGTAACGGGCGAGGGTCGCGGGGAAGGAGACCTTGACCGTGTTGTCGTCGCCCGGGCTGAAGACGTACTGCGCGGTCGACTTGAGGGTGGCGAAGCTCTTGCCGTCGGCGCTGCCCTGGAGGGCCAGCGTCTGCTTGCGGGTCTGCCACTGCTCGGGCAGCCGCAGCACGACCTCGCGGACACGCTCGGTGCGCCCGAGGTCGGTCTGGACCCACTGGGCGGACTTCTTCCCGGCCTGCCAGTAGGTGTCGGTGTCGCCGTCGGTGACGTTGACGGCCGCGTGTGCGGCACGGGCGCTGCCCGCCGTGGTCCTGGCGTCCGCGGCGGCGTTCGGGCCGCCTGCCGCGTGTGCGCCGACGGCCGGCAGGCCCAGCACCATGACGGCGGAGGCGAGCACAGCGGTCGCTGTGCGCCGTCTCCGGTATCTCGGCTTGTGTCGAGTCATGCGGGGGGTCACTTCCTGCGGAGGCTCGCACGCCGGAGGGGGCGGCGAGGGCGGCTCGTTCCTGACGGAGTGGTGCAGAAAGGTGCGAGGGAGGTGCGGTGGGGTGCAATGGAGTGGCGCGAGAAGCAATACGCAGACTTTTGCATTGTTTCATCGAAATATTACAGAGCGATGTGAGCTCGTCTACAGCCAGGACTGCACAAATTTCACCAGAAGCACCCACGCATCGATGGCGACGAGAACATGCGCGTCGCACCGGAGACGCAACAGGGCCCAAAGCGCGGGCTGGAAAGGGGACTTCGCTTGGAGGTGTTCGCCCTGGCCTCTCACCCGAGGCGCACACTGCACTTGCGCCCCCCGGCGCAAGTGGACGAAAATCACGCAAATTTTTGCGCTACTCGCGATACGGGGGTGGGCGGCCAAGGGCGGGGCGGGGAGAAGGATCAGGCACTGCGGACGCCACGTCGTCCGACGGGCAAAGTGCCGACACGCTCGCGTTCCTGACGGTGCGGACTCCGCGCCCGGCGGTGCCCGCCGAGCCCCGACGATCATCGCGTCGTCTTACGCCCGCTTGCGGACGGCGAACGCCCCCGGACCTCGGCGGGTCGGGGGCGTTCGGGTTGCTGCCGGCCGCGTTCCGGTCAGCCGCGCGGGCGTTCGAAGGTCAGGAGCAGGCCCTCGACGGCTCCGGGGCCTATCCGGCCCTTGACGTCGGCGGAGGTGATGGCCTTGAGGGCCCAGCCGTCCTCGGCGTGCTTGTTGAGGACCTCCTCCAGATTGTCGCTGTCCAGCGCGTCGCCGATCAGCGACTCCCGGAAGGTGACGACCTTGTACTCGTAGGCGTAGGCACTGCTCATGACTGCGTGGTCCTCCTGCCGGCGAAGCCGGGTCGGGTTGGAATCGGCCGGGCCCAGCCAATCATCTCCGGACACCACGGCACAGCGCCGGGCCCCGCCGAAGAATCCTTTACGAGGGATCCCCGTCGATGTCACCGGCGACTTGTGTTGTTTTGATCACTTTTACCCCTTCGGTGAGCAGGGTATCTGTGTTACCCATGAGATGTGCGGGAGCGGGTTCTCGGGACCTGCCCGCACGGACTCGGGAAGATCTGCCGGTACGCGCCGGAGTCAGCGAGCTGTGTGAGCTGCATGGACCCCACACCCTCCTCTGCTTCGCCGTTCGACACGGTCAGCGGCGCCCTGGGGGATTACGTCCCGAAGGGCGGAGCCAAGACGGTGGACGAGGAGCGCGCGCCGGGAGGCGGCGGCGAGGACGACGGCGGGGAACGGATCCTCGGGGTGGTCGTTCTCGGGCGGGATCTGCGGATCAGCGGTGCCAACCTGGACGCCGCCCCGTTCGCGGACGTGGTCGCCGCGCCGGGGGCCGCCTTCGCCGATCTGCTGCCGCCCGGGGACGTACCGACGGTCACCAAGCGGCTGCTGCGCGTCCTGGAGACGCGAGAGGCGCATGTCGCCCGGGTGCAGCGCCTGCGGCGGGCAGACGGGTCGGAGCTGGTGGTCTCGATGAGCATCCTGCCCGCCGCACCGCCGCAGGAGGGTCTGACGGTCTCGCTGATCGCGATGGCCAAGCGGCTGCACCTGTACGCCTCGGCCACCGCGATCGGGACCTCCCTGGACATCGGGGAGACCGCGCAGTCCCTGGCCCAGTCCCTGCTGGCCTGGGGGGACGTGGCCGCCGTCAACCTCGACTACGCCGTGTGGACCGGCGAGGCCGTGACCGAGCAGGCGCAGGACCGCATCCGGCTGCGGCGGGCGGCCCTGGTGCCGGACCGGGCCTGGCCCGAGGGATATCTGACGCCCGGGGACAACCTCCCCCGGGAGGCCAGCCGCCTGCTGGCCGGTGCGGTCATGCGCGACGACGTTCCGCAGGCCGTCGTCATCCAGGACCGCGCGGCGATCGAGCGGGCGCTGGACGATCCGCAGCTGGTGCGCGCCCTGGTGCCCGGCAACCGGCCGGTGAGTGTCGCCTGCATCCCGCTCGTCGTGGAGGGACCGGAGGGTTCGCCGGGGCCCGTCGTGCTGGGCGTGACGGAGATCTGGCGGCGGCCGGAATGCCTCTTCGGCGCCACCGAACTGCTCGACCTGCAGGAACTCGTCGCGAAGACCGCCCGGCACGTGGACCTGGCCCGCCAGCACCAGCGGGAGCACGCTCAGGTCCTGGCGCTGCAGCGCCGGCTGCTGCCGCGGACGGGCAGCGACACCATCGAGGTCGCCAGTGTCTACGAACCCACCACCCCGGACAGCGCGGGCGTCGGCGGCGACTGGGTGAACAGCTTTCCGCTGCCGGGGGACCGTACCGCGCTGGTGGTCGGCGACGTCGTGGGGCACGGTCTGGGAGCCGCGGCGGCCATGGGCCAGCTGAGCATGGAGGCGAGGGCGCTGCTGTCGGCGGGGCTCGGCCCCGGGGAGGTGCTGGAGCGGCTGGACGAGACCGTCACGCTGCTGGACGACACGGACGCGGGCCTGGCGGCCGGATACAGCGCGCTGGGCTCGACGTGCTGCATCGCGGTCTACGATCCGGTCGACCACCGGGTGCTGATCTCCAACGCCGGCCATCTGCCCCCGGTTCTCGTGCTTCCCGACGGCTCCGTCGAGACCGTCGCGACGCAGCCGCACCCGGCGCTCGGCGCGGAGTTCGTCGTACGGGAGCCGTTCCAGGTGCACGAGTTCGCCGCGCCGCCCGGTTCGCTGCTCGTCCTCTACACCGACGGCCTGGTGGAGGATCCGGCGGCCTCGATCGACGACGGGATCGGGCGGCTGACGGACGTGGTGCGCGAGGTGCATCCCTGGGACGACCTGCAACAGGCCGCGCGTCGTGTGGTCGCCCGGCTGAGCCCGGCGGAGCCGCTGCGCGACGACGTCACCCTGCTGCTGGCCCGGATGGTCGGGCGGCGCAGCCGGGACACCGCCACCTGGCGGCTGCCCGCCCGTGCCGCCACCGCCGCCCGCGCCCGCGCCCTGGCCGCTCCCCTGCTGCGGCGTTGGCACCTGGGCGAACCGGCCCGGGACAGCGCACTGCTGGTGCTGAGCGAACTGGTCGCCAACGCCGTCCGGTTCGGCGGCGGGCCCGTCACGGTCCGGCTGGTGCGGGCCGGAAGCCGGCTGACCTGCGAGGTCGGCGACACCGGCAACGGCAGGCCGCGGCTGCGGCGCGGTGACCTGCTCGACGACGGGGGGCGGGGTCTGCATGTCGTCCACAAGCTGACCACGCGCTGGGGCGTGCGGTGGACCGACACCGGCAAGTCCGTCTGGGCGGAACTCGAGGGGTAGCGCCGGTGCCGCGACGAGAGCGGCGGCCCCGCGCTAGAGCCACTCCCCTTCCACCGCCGTGGCCGTCAGCCCGGGCGCGGCCGCGTACAGCACCGTCCGGCTGCCCGACTTCTGTCCGGCGTCGTGCGCCCGCCGCAGGATGTCGAGTACGGCGGCGCCGCCGCGGTTGCCCGAGGTGTAGCTCTCGCGGCTGTGCGCGAGCAGCCCCTCCGGCCAGCTGTCGGGCATCGTCTGTTCCATGTACTCCAGCACCCGCGTCCCGCCGGGGTGCGCGAGCAGCAGGTCGGGATGCCAGGAGTGCCCGTCGTCCTGGTGCCGTGCGCGCAGCCACTCCCACATCGCGGCCACGGTCTCCTGGACCGCGCGTGGCCCACGGCGGTCCATCACGAAGTGGGTGCCGTCCTCCCGGGTCTCCAGCCGGTGCAGGTCGGTGGTGCCGGGCAGGGTGTGGTGCCAGGCCGCGTCCAGGCGCAGGACCGACTCCGGCCGGGGGCGGCCGGTGACCACCACGGCTACGGCGGTGTCCGCGAACAGCAGCCGCACGATCAGTGACTCCAGCGTGTCGTCGGCCGGCTGGTAGGTGGTGCTCAGCGCCTCCGCTATCACGACCAGCACCACCCGGTCGGGGTCCGCGGCGACCAGGTCGGCCGCCAGTGCCAGCGACCGGGTGCCGGCGATGCAGGCCCACTGGGTGGCGGGCAGCAGCAGCACGTCGTCGCGCAGTTCGAGGCGGTTGAGGAGGGAGAGATCCAGTCCCGGCAGGGCCGGGGTCGTGGAGTGACTGGTGATCAGGCAGTCGACGTCGGCCGTGTCCAGTCCGGCGGCCCGCAGTGCGTCACGCGCCGCGCGTTCCCCGTACGTCTGGACGGCCGCCCAGGCCGGCCCGGTGCGCTCCTGGATGGTCTGCGGCGCCGGTATCGCCTCCAGCGCGGCGATCGCGCGGTCCACCTCGTGCTCGGTGAACCCGCTGCCGGCCAGTGCCGTACGGGCCGCGCCAGCGCCGGGAGTTCGCAGGCCCGGGCCGCCGCCGGGGGCGGTGGCCGTCGCCAGCGGCAGCATCCACCCGCGGGAGTCGATCCCCGTGCTCGCGGCGATGCCGTCGATCCGGGAGAGCCACGGCGCCTGCGGATGCCGGCCGCGCACCTCCGTGAGGATCTCGCCGGTCTTCACGGCATGTTCGCCTTGTACTACGGCTGGAGGAGTCAGATAGGCGCCCATAGCACGCATCTTTCACAGAAAGTCATTGAATGGGTCAAGTGTCCGAAACGCTCCCGATTGCACAGGCTTGAGGTCAAGACACTGTCATTGCAATGTACTTCGCAGTCGACAACTCGCGGACGGCTCCATGTCCCCGCAGGGCCACGAAAGTTCCGTACGCCCGTTGCCCGGCGGACACACAGGACCGCACGGACGAGATCGTTGCCGAGCAAAATCCTTACACCTTGCGGAAGTTGAAGAACGTACGGATCCGGGCCGCGGGGCGAGACCCACGCCACCCATGACGTGCGTCACAGCCGCGCCCGCCCGGGCCGGTCAACCGGCGGGCGCTCCGGGGCTCATGAGGTGTGCGACGGCGCACTTCGGGAAAGAATCGCGCCACCACGCGCTCCGCCCATGCTTCATCACCTCCTGGCGGAGATCCCGACGTCAGCCCCGCACACCACGGACCGCCCCCATCGACTCCGGCCGCACCCCTGGCGGACCGAACCCACGCCGGAGACCATGGCGTTTTGCCCACCTGACAGCTCCCCCACGGGACGACGTCCCCGACGACCGGCGCACACGGCTCCCCACCAGATCCCGGCCGCACGGCGTGCGGCCGGCCGAACCGCCCTCCCCGCTCGCGACACGTCACGACCGGACCCGGTCCCCCTCGAGGAGTTGTCGAAATGTCCTATGATGTGCCCGATTTACCCTCGGACCGGTCCCCGTACGGCCACCCGTCACCGTACGACCGGCCGTCCTCGTACGACCGCCCGTCCCCGGCCTGGTCGACCGGCGAGGAGCCGTACGACACCCCCGCGGCGAACCCTCGCTCCGGCGCCCACCGCACCCTGCGCCTGCTGCGGCGGGCGTACCGCTGGCAGCGGCGGGTGGCGACCATCACCGCGCTCGGCTACTTCGCCGCCTTCCTCACCCTGACCGTCAAGGCACCCGCCCTGATGACCCGCCCGGGTCCCGGCGGCCTGCCCACCGGACTGGTTCTCGCCCTCGTCCAGATCCCGGTGACCTGGCTGGCGGTTCTTCTCTACGAGGCCGCGGCGCACCGCTTCGTGGATCCCCTCGCGCGGCGCGCCCGCCGTCAGACGGGCAAGGCCGTCGCGGACCGGGAGCAGGCGCCGTGACCGGGTTGGGCGGCTCCGCCCAGTCCTGGTCCCTCGTCGCGTTCTGCTCGGTCGTCGCCCTCACCCTGCTGCTGTGCGTGCTCACCGGCCCGGAGGCGGACGACCTCGCCGAGTTCTACACCGGCTACCGGTCCCTGTCGCCGTTGCGCAACGGGCTGGCCGTCGCCGGCGACTACATCTCCGCCGCCACCGTCCTCACCATCGGGGGGATCATCGCCCTGTGCGGCTACGACGGCGTCGTCCTGGCCCTGAGCGCCCTGCTGTCACTGCTGTTGCTGATGTTCCTGCTGGCCGAGCCCCTGCACAACACCGGCCGCTACACCATGGGCGACGCGCTGGCCCGCCGTCACCCGGCCCGGTCGGTCCGCGTCACGGCCTGCCTGGTCACCCTCGCCGCCCTCGTCCCGATGATGGTCGTCCAGCTCGCCGGGGTCGGTGAACTCCTCGCGTACGTCCTCGGGTTCGCCGACCCCGGCATGCAGAACGGGTGCGTGGCCGGGGCCGGGGTCCTCATGATCAGTTATGCGGCACTCGGCGGGATGCCCGGTACCGCGCTGGTCCAGATCTTCAAGACCGTGGCGCTGCTCGGCTCCGGACTGGTCGTGAGCGTGCTGATCCTGCGCTCGTTCGACTGGCAGCCCCAGGCCCTGTTCCACGCGGCGGCCGCCCGCAGCGGGGCGGGGAACGCCTACCTGACGTGGGGGCTGCAGTACTCCAGCAGCCCCCATCCCGCGCTGGACATGGCCAGTACCCAGGGCGCCATCGTGCTGGGCGGCGCCTGCCTGCCGCACGTCACCATGCGCATGTACACGGCGGGCACGCCACGCCAGGTCCGCCGGGCGATGTCCTGGGCGGTCTCCTCGGTGACCCTCTTCATCCTGATGCTCACCCTGATCTGCACCGGCGCGACCGCACTGGTCGGTCACGACCGCATCGCCGCCGCCGACGCGCACGGCACGACCGCCTACCTGCTCGGTGCCCGCGCCGCGTTCGGAACCGGCCTGTCCCGGCCGGAGAGCCTGCTCTTCGCCACCGTCACCACCGCCGTCTTCCTCACCCTGCTCGCCTCCGTCGCGAGCATGACGCTGGCCTGCGCCAACACCCTCGCCCACGACCTGACGGCGTCTCGCGCCACTCCCCCGGCACCGGCCCGGGAGCTCGCCCTCGCCCGGTTCTGTGCCCTCGCCGTGGGCGTCCCCACCATCCTGCTGGCCGCCCTCGCCCAGCACCGCAGCCTCCAGCCGCTGGCGACCGTCTCCTTCACCCTCGGCGCCTCCGCCATCGCCCCCGCGCTCCTCTACACCCTCTTCTGGCGCCGTTACACGCGCCCCGCGCTCCTCGCCACCCTCATCGTGGGCTCACTGACCGTGCTCGCCCTGGCCCCGGGCACCACCCTGGTCTCCGGTACACCGCTGTCCGCTTTCCCCGACGCGGACTTCGCCTGGTTCCCCTACAACACGCCCGCGCTCGTCTCGGTACCCGCGGGCTTCCTCACCGGCTGGCTGACCACCGTCCTCGCGGGCAGGAGGTCCGCCGACCGCGAACGCAGCCGCTACGAGGCCCACGAGCGCCACCTGCTGACCGGCTCGCCCCCGGGCAGCGCCCCCCGGTAGGAGCGGCCGGACACCGACGCAGGGGCGGGACGCGTCGCCCCTCGACCGGCAGGTCGCGCCCGGACCCCGGCGGCCGGGAACGGACCGGGTCGGGGTCGGACGGACCTGTGCGAGGGACGGCGCCGGCGGAGGGCCCCGGCCTACTTGGCCGGGGACCGGTCCTGCAGGCCGGTGGTCATGGACGTGGCAGCCGCGTCGAGACCCGCCACCGCGGCCTTGGGCAGCGCCCCGGCGACCTTGGTGGCGAGGTCACGGGAGGGGCCGGGGGCGGTTCCGTCCGCGTGGGCCGGGGCGGCGAGGGCCACGCCCGTCAGGGCGAGCGCGGCGGCAGTGATGATCCTCTTCATGCCCTGTGGAACGACCGTCTCCGCCCGGGGACACGATCGGCGGCGTCCGCTGCCGGAAAGCCGTCCCGGTCCCCGAGTGGCGGCACCGGCCCGGTGGCACCACGCTGGATCCCGGAGAGCCGGGCCGGGCCGCCGTCGCCTCGCGCCTCGGGCAGGTCGCCGAGCGGATCGGGCAGCGGGTGCCGGGCGCTCGGTGTTTGCCTCGCCCGGGCCTGGTCACCCGCCACTGCGGGGCGCCGCCCCGGGTGTCCCGACCGGTGGCCGGCCCCCGGACACCGCAAGGATCCCGGTTTCCACAAGGACCCCGGTCCCCGCCGGGATCCGGCATCCGCTGCTCCGCGCGGAGAAAGGCAGAGTCATGACGCAGAAGCCACCCCTCACCACGACCGACTCCGGTGCCCCCGTCGAGAGCGACGAGCACTCGCTGACCGTGGGGCCCGGGGGACCGGTCCTGCTGCAGGACGCCTATCTGATCGAGCAGATGGCACAGTTCAACCGGGAGCGCATCCCCGAGCGCCAGCCGCACGCCAAGGGGAGCGGCGCGTTCGGTCACTTCGAGGTGACCGAGGACGTCAGCGCCTACACCATGGCCGCGCTCTTCCAGCCCGGCACCCGCACCGACCTGGTCATACGCTTCTCGACGGTCGCCGGAGAACGCGGCAGCCCCGACACCTGGCGCGACCCCCGCGGCTTCGCGGTGAAGTTCTACACCAGCCAGGGCAACTACGACATGGTCGGCAACAACACGCCGGTGTTCTTCGTGAAGGACCCGATGAAGTTCCAGCACTTCATCCGGTCCCAGAAACGGCGTGCGGACAACAACCTGCGCGACCACGACATGCAGTGGGACTTCTGGACGCTCTCCCCGGAGTCCGCCCACCAGGTGACCTGGCTGATGGGCGACCGCGGCATCCCCCGGACCTGGCGCCACATGAACGGCTACACGTCCCACACGTACATGTGGATCAACGCCAAGGGCGAGCGGTTCTGGGTGAAGTACCACTTCAAGACGGACCAGGGCATCGAGTTCTTCACCCAGCACGAGGCGGACCAGATGGCTGCCGTCGACACGGATTACCACATGCGCGACCTGTTCGAGCACATCCGTGACGGCCAGTTCCCCAGCTGGACCCTGTACGTGCAGCTCATGCCGTACGCGGACGCCGCGGGTTACCGCTTCAACCCGTTCGACCTCACCAAGGTGTGGCCGCACGGCGACTACCCGCTCGTTCCGGTCGGGCGGATGACCCTGGACCGCAACCCGACCGACAACCACGCCGAGATCGAGCAGGCGGCGTTCCAGCCGAACAACTTCGTTCCCGGGATCGGGCCCAGCCCGGACCGGATGCTGCTGGCCCGGCTGTTCTCCTACGCCGACGCCCACCGGCACCGGATCGGCGCCAACTACCAGCAGCTCCCGGTGAACGCCCCCGTCGTCGACGTCCACACGTACTCCAAGGACGGGGCGATGGCCTTCCGCAAGACCTCCGACCCGGTGTACGCCCCGAACTCCAAGGGCGGCCCCGCCGCCGACCCCACCGCCTTCGGCCCGCCGCCCACCTGGGAGGCGGACGGCGAGATCGTGCGCGCCGCGTACGTCTCGCACCCCGAGGACGACGACTGGGGCCAGCCCGGCACCATGGTCCGGGAGGTGATGGACGACGCCGCCCGCGACCGTCTGGTCGACAACGTCGTGGGGCATCTGCTCGACGGCGTGACCGACCCGGTCCTCCAGCGCGCGTTCACGTACTGGTCGAACATCGACGAGACGATCGGCAAGCGCATCGCCGACGGTGTCCGCGCCAAGGGCGACGAGAAGGACCCCAAGGCCGCCGAACAGGGCAATCCCGCCAGGAGTTCCCTGCAGGACAAGGCCTGACCCCGTCCGCGCAGAGCGGACGGCGAACGGAACCGGTGCCGTGCGAGTCGGCGCTCGGCAACTGCATGGAGTGGTTCGAATTCGGCGTCCACAGCTAG
>NZ_JBFBJI010000020.1:0-197937 GCF_040702065.1 Streptomyces sp. NPDC086777
CCGCCGGAGAAGAGGATCACCGGCCGTTCGAACTCGCCCGCGACCTCGCGGAAGATGTGGACCGCCTCGGACTCCAGCGCGTCCAGGTGCGACAGGGCGTACGGGGTGCCCGTGCCCTCCCCGTGTGCCGCCACGGTCGTCGTCATGCCAGTCCCTTCCCGCTCAGCAGGGCGTACACGGACGCCGCGGACTCCTGCACGCTCTGGTGCTGCGACTCGATCCGCAGATCGGGCGTCTCGGGCTCCTCGTACGGGTCGTCGACACCGGTGAGCCCGGTCAGCTCGCCCGCGGCCTGCTTGGCGTACAGACCCTTCACGTCGCGAACGGAACACACCTCGACCGGGGTCGCCACGTGCACCTCGACGTACGCGGTGCCGTTCTCGTCGTGGCGCTTGCGCACCGCCTCGCGGCTGTCCGCGTAGGGGGCGA
The DNA here is from genome assembly GCF_040702065.1 of Streptomyces sp. NPDC086777. Lineage (NCBI taxonomy): Bacteria > Bacillati > Actinomycetota > Actinomycetes > Kitasatosporales > Streptomycetaceae > Streptomyces > Streptomyces sp. NPDC086777. Next base: position 430 of record NZ_JBFBJI010000020.1, read on the forward strand.
TCACCGGGACGAGCGCCTTGACGCCGTTGCGGGCCAGCAGTTCGGCGACGAAGCCGATGCGCTGCACGTTGGTGTGCCGGTCCTCGCGGCTGAAGCCGAGCCCCGCCGAGATGAACTCGCGGATCTCGTCGCCGTCGAGTACCTCGACGAGGTGGCCCTCCTCGCGCAGCCGGCCGGCCAGCTCGTACGCGATGGTGGTCTTGCCGGCGCTCGGCAGACCCGTGAGCCAGACGGTGGCTCCGGTCGTCACGGCGTTCTCCTGGTTCGTCGATTGGGGCGTCTGGTGGGTCGTCTGGTGGGGCGTCGTCCGGTGGGCCGCCTGCGGCGCCGAAGGTCCGGTGGTCGTCATCCGTGCAGTCCGCACTCGGTCTTGGCCCGCCCGGCCCAGCGGCCGGCGCGCGCGTCCTCGCCCTCCAGGACCCGGCGGGTGCAGGGGGCACAACCGACGGAGGTGTAGCCGTCCATCAGCAGGGGGTTGGTCAGCACGCCGTGTTCGGCGACGTAGGCGTCCACGTCGTCCTGGGTCCAGCGGGCGATCGGGGAGATCTTGACCTTCTGCCGCTTCTCGTCCCAGCCGACGACCGGGGTGTTCGCCCGGGTCTCCGACTCGTCGCGGCGCAGCCCGGTCGCCCAGGCCGCGTACTCCTCCAGGCCTCGCTCCAGAGGCAGCACCTTGCGCAGCCGGCAGCACAGGTCGGGGTCGCGGTCGTGCAGCTTCGGGCCGTACTCGGCGTCCTGCTCGGCGACCGTCTGGCGCGGGGTGAGGGTGATGACGTTGACGTCCATCACCGCCTCGACCGCGTCGCGGGTGCCGATGGTCTCCGGGAAGTGGTAGCCGGTGTCGAGGAAGACGACGTCCACGCCCTTCTGCACGCGGGACGCCAGGTGGGCCACCACCGCGTCCTCCATGGAGGAGGTCACACAGAAGCTCTTGCCGAAGGTGTCGACCGCCCACCGGAGGATCTCCAGGGCGGAGGCGTCTTCGAGGTCACGGCCGGCCTGCTCGGCCAGCGCCTTCAACTCCTCGGTCGTTCGCTCTTCCTGAGCGGTGGTCATATCTGTTCCCCTCCAGCTTCGGAGTGCTTCAGTCCCCGGGCGAGCAGCCCGAGGAACTTCAGCTGGAATGCGCGGTTGCAGGCCGCGCATTCCCAGGCGCCGTGGCCCTGCTCGCTGGGACGCAGGTCCTCGTCGCCGCAGTAGGGGCAGTAGAAGGGGGCCGCACGCTCGCTCATGACAGGGCCTCCTCACTGGCGCGGGCGGCCCAGGCGGCGAACCGCTCGCCGTCCGCCCGCTCCGCCTGGAAACGCCTGAGCACCCGCTCGACGTAGTCCGGCAGCTCCTCCGAGGTCACCTTGAGACCGCGGACCTTGCGGCCGAACCCGGCCTCCAGGCCGAGCGCACCGCCCAGGTGCACCTGGAAGCCCTCGACCTGCTCGCCCGCGTCGTTCAGGACCAGCTGGCCCTTGAGACCGATGTCCGCGACCTGGATACGGGCGCAGGCGTTCGGGCAGCCGTTGATGTTGATGGTGAGCGGCTCGTCGAACTCGGGCAGGCGGCGCTCCAGCTCGTCGATCAGGGTGGAGCCGCGCTGCTTGGTCTCGACGATCGCGAGCTTGCAGTACTCGATGCCGGTGCACGCCATGGTGCCGCGCCGGAACGTGGACGGCCGGGCGGTCAGGTCCAGCGCCTCCAGGGCCTCGACCAGCGACTCGACCTGGTCCTCGGTGACATCGAGGACGATCATCTTCTGCTCGACGGTGGTCCGCACCCGGCCCGAGCCGTGCGCCTCGGCGAGATCCGCGATCTTCGCCAGGGTGGCGCCGTCCACCCGGCCGACCCGCGGGGCGAACCCGACGTAGAAGTTGCCGTCCTGCTGCCGGTGCACACCGACGTGGTCCCGCCAGCGCGACAGGGGCTCGGCGGGCGCGGGGCCGTCGACGAGCTTCCGCTCCAGGTACTCGTCCTCCAGGATCTGGCGGAACTTCTCCGCGCCCCAGTCGGCCACCAGGAACTTCAGCCGGGCGCGGGTGCGCAGCCGCCGGTAGCCGTAGTCCCGGAAGATGCCGATGACACCCGCCCAGACGTCCGGGACCTCCTCCAGCGGCACCCAGGCGCCGAGCCGGACGCCGATCTTCGGGTTGGTGGACAGGCCGCCGCCGACCCACAGGTCGAAGCCGGGGCCGTGCTCGGGGTGCCGCACGCCGACGAACGCGATGTCGTTGATCTCGTGCACCACGTCCAGCAGCGGCGAGCCGGAGATCGCGGACTTGAACTTGCGCGGCAGGTTGGAGAACTCCTTGCTGCCGATGTACCGCTTGTTGATCTCGTCGATCGCCCAGCTGCCGTCGATGATCTCGTCCTCGGCGATGCCGGCCACCGGCGAGCCGATGACGACGCGCGGGGTGTCGCCGCAGGCCTCGGTGGTGGACAGGCCGACGGCCTCCAGGCGCTGCCAGATCTCCGGCACGTCCTCGATGCGGATCCAGTGCAGCTGGATGTTCTGCCGGTCGGTGACGTCCGCGCTGCCCCGGGCGAACTCCTGCGAGATCTCGCCGATCACCCGCAGCTGCCGGGTGGTGAGCCGGCCGCCGTCGATCCGCACCCGCAGCATGAAGTACTTGTCGTCCAGCTCCTCCGGCTCCAGGATGGCGGTCTTGCCGCCGTCGATGCCGGGCTTGCGCTGCGTGTACAGGCCCCACCAGCGCATCCGTCCGCGCAGGTCGTTGGGGTCGATCGAGTCGAAGCCGCGCTTGGAGTAGATCGTCTCAATGCGTGTCCGCACATTGAGACCGTCGTCGTCCTTCTTGAACTGTTCGTTGCCGTTGAGCGGGGTGAAGTGCCCCATGGCCCACTGACCCTCGCCACGGTGACGGCTCACCTTGCGGCGGGGCGCGGAGGCGGGGTTCTGCGGGGTGGCGGCCATGGCGATATACGTCCTTCAGACGGCGACGGGAGGGGCCGGCGCGAAGCGCCGTCGTTGAGGGGTGGCGGTCGGGTGGCGGGTGAGAGGCTCTGACCAGGGCCTGCGGGCGCGCGGGGGCATGTCTGCGCGGCACTGCGCAAGGAGGGGTCTGGACAGGGAGGCGCGGCGGTGCTGTGCTCTCAGCCCGCCGGACAGATGGCGCTGGACATGCGGCCGAGGTCGACGTGCCGCCGACTCACCAAGGCAATTCCAGTTCCAGACATGACGGAAGCGTGTCACGCGGATCTCCGGCCAGTCCACCATTGTCCGCGATTCGGACCCATCTATTCTGAATGGTGAGACAGGGTGGTGTGGGTCACGCCCCGTTCCGCGCGGCCGTGTACGCCCCGGGCCAGGGTCCGGGCGTCGGGACCTCCGGTTCCTCCTCGACCTTCGTGTCGAAGAGCCGGAACCCCCGCCGCTGGTAGTTCGCCATCGCGTGCTCGCCGTCCAGGCTGCAGGTGTGCAGCCACACCCGCTTGGTCGGCGGCAGCCCGTCCCACCGCTCCGCCAGGTCCCAGGCCCGCGCGGCGCCGTACGAGAGCAGGTGGCCGCCGATGCGGCGGCCCCGGAAGGCCGGCACCAGGCCGAAGTAGACGATCTCCACCACACCGTCGTCCTGCGGTTCGAGTTCGACGTAGCCCGCCGGGGTGCCCCGGTCGTATGCGACCCAGGTCTCCACGCCCGGCCGCGCCAGGTGCTGCTGCCAGCGGGCGTGGCTCCAGCCCAGCCGGTCGGTCCAGCGGATGTCACCGCCGACCGAGGCGTACAGGAAGCGGCTGAACTCGGGGGAGGGGACCTCGGCGTGGACGATCCGCACCGCGTCGCCGTCGGGGGCGGCGGCGGGCAGGAGGTCGGCCGGGGAGGTCTGCTCCAGGGACCAGGTGGTCACGACGATGCTGCTCATGGGGGCCAGGCAATCATCCCGGCCCCGGACGTGTCGACGTCTGTTATCCGAGTGACGCGTCGATCGAGCGCAGCGGGACCGAGAACAGCATGCGGTCCGTGACCGACCACACCTCGCCCGTGTCGGGTGCGTAGGAGAGCGAACCGGTGCCCTCGGCCCAGCAGCGGTGCGAGGCGTCCGAGCCGCAGCGGGCTCCGTCCGCGCCGCTGATGTCCTGCCGCCACAGGCTGCCGTGCCCGTCCATGGCGCCGGGCAGGTGCCCGACGTACCACTCGGAGCCGGTCGCGCCCGGCGGCCGGTACGACAGGACGCCCCGGATCTCCGAGGCCCCGGTCCGGTACGCCTCGACCGCGTCCACCCGGCCGGAGGCGTTCGTGGCGAGCAGTCCGGCACGCTGCGGGTTCTCGTCGAACGCGTACCGCCACAGCCGGGCGTGCGAGTCGCCGCCGGCGGACGTCCACTCGCCGAGGACCAGGCTGTCCGGGGCCGTCCCCCGGTCCACGGAGAGCGCGCTCGGACAGGGCGCCCCGGTCCGGGAGCAGGCCCCGGCGGTGAACCGGTACGAGCCCACGGCGGGCATCACGTACCGGAAGCCGTCGGCCGACCACCCGCCGGACACCCGGCCGACCGCGTCGGTCAGCACCGAGGTGCGCTGGATGCGGTTCAGGTCGTAGACGTAGAGCGCGTCGGCGCTGCCCTGGACGGTGGTGACCAGGAGCCTGTCCCCGTACCAGGCCATGCCGGAGATCTGTGAGGTCAGCCCCCGGTAGTCGCCGCCGCCGGCGGTGGGCACGGTCAGCAGGACCCACGAGTAGGAGGGGTGGGCGGCGTCGTTCGCGTCGATCACCGCGACCCTGGCCAGGCCCCGGGAGGCGGCGGGGCCGGTGGAGGTGCTGTGCGTCCAGCCGGCCAGCACGACCCGGTTGGCGCCCCACAGACCGTCGTCGTCGGCCTCCGAGGAGGTGGTCACCGAGGCGGGCCGCCAGTCGTCGGTGAGGGTGTCGGTGGGGTCCCAGCAGTACGCCTCGGTGGCGGCCGGGGTGACCGGCAGCGAGTCCCGGTCGTCGGAGTCGCAGTCGGCCGCCCGGCGCAGCGTGTGGTCGGAGGCGGCCAGCACGTCGGCGACCCCCACCGTGCCGCCCATCGCCGAGGCGAGCCGGTCCAGCGAGCGGCGCGGTACGAGGTGCTCCCGGAGCTGCAGGCGTGCGGTGTCGGCGGCGGACGTCAGCGGCTTCAGCGCGCCGGGGTCCTCGGCGACCGTGGCCTGCGAGGCGCTGACGATCGTGGCCGTCGCGGTGAGCGCCAGCGCGGTGCCGGCCAGGGCAGCGCGCAGGGCCGCACCCCGTCTGCGCCGCCGGTGTCTGCCGCGATGCTTCATGTCTCCTCCCGAGACGGGCCAACTGCGCCTGGAGGTCAAAGCGTTGACCATGGAGCAGGTGGGGAGCCCGTAGTGGGATGCTACGGCAGCCGGGGCCGCCGTACCTCGAAGACCCGGCAATTATGCGGAACATACCTGCCCGACTGCCCCGGATGCGTGGAATACGGCCGTGTCACATGCGTCCCGGTGCCCGGGACGCCGTCACCGCCGGGGCGGTCGAGTACGGCAGCAGGTCGCGCGGGTCGTCGGGGAGCAGCACCTCGACCTCCGCGTCCTCCCGGAACCGGTACGGCCGGTGTTCGAGGAGTGCCCCGAGGTACCGCCGGATCCTGGACATCTCCGCGCGTACGGTCACGGTCCGGGAGGCGTCCCCGAAGACGTCCTCGGCCAGCCCGGCCGCGCTGCGCCCGCCCCGCCGTACCGCCAGCAGGTACAGCAACTCGGCATGTCTGGGACTGAGTTGACGGGACCACGAGCCGGTACCGCCGCCGATCGTCACCGTGGGCCGACGGGGCCGGGCCAGGTCGAGCACGAGCCGCCCGCCGCCCGCCGGCGCCGGCTCGTCCACCGCCCGCAGCAGCCAGCCGCCGGCCAGCGGCTCCACCGCGCACAGCCCGAGCGCGGGCAGCCACCGGCGGCCCGGCGACAGCGACTTGGGCAGCCCTATCCGCTGCGGAGAGGGCATGCCGGTGACCGCCGCGGTCCAGCCTTCGGCGTCCACCACCACGGCCCGTCCGCCCAGCCGGGCCAGCGCCGGCGCCGCCACCGCCCGCAGCCGCTCCAGCGATTCCAGGTGCAGCTCCCGCAACCGGGCCTCGGCGAGCTTCGCCACCGCGTTCACCCAGGCCAGGGTCGCCGGATGCATCGTCTCCAGCGCGCCGCTGACGTCCACCACCCCGAGCAGGCTGCCGTCCCGGGGGTCGGTGATGGGGGCGCCGGAGCACGTCCAGGAGACGTGCGCGCGGACGAAGTGCTCGGCGGCGAACACCTGCACGGGCCTGCGCACCACCGCGGGGGTGCCGATCCCGTTGGTCCCGACGACGTCTTCGCGCCAGTCGGCGCCGAGTTCGAGGCCCAGCCCGTCCGCCTTGCGCAGCACCGGCGAGGATCCCTCCCGCCACAGCACCCGGCCGTCGGCGTCCGCCACCACCATGATGTGCTGGGCCACGTCCGCGACCGAAAGCAGCCCTTCACGCAGCACCGGCAGCACGTCCTTGAGCGGTGACTCCTCACGTCGGCGTCGGACTTCGTCGGCGGACAGCAGGCCCGCGCGGAAGCCGTGGTCGGGATCGACACCGCTGCGCAGCATCCGCCCCCAGGACTGCTCGATCACCGGCCGGGGCGAGACACGCCCACGCTGTCCGGCGAGTCTGGCCTCCCGCACCTCGCTCAGTACCCGCGCCGCCTGCGCCGCGTCCTTCGCGGCGAGTCGCGCCACGTCCATCGGCGGGTTCCCCACTGAGGTCCTCCCGGATACGCCTCGGAAGAGGCATCGATGAGTCGCTGTCAAGCGGTCCGGGCGGCGGTTTCCGGTCCGACTGCGCGTCTCATACTGCCGTTTTCCGATGCCGGAGGCACACAGTCCCCGCACAGTCACCGAGATGTTGCAACCCCTTGCAACCCTGGTGGACCGGCCGGGGGTGGCCGAAACTTGAGCCGACGCCGTGGCGTCAGTGGCCTGACATGGGCCGAAGAGGCGGGGGTGGTGCCGTGTCGGCGCAGCACCACCTCCGCCGCCCGGTCGGGCCGTTCGCGGCAGTTGGCGCGTCTCCAGGGGTGTCGGCGGCTGACGGTGGTGGAGGGTTGCTCGCGCAGTTCCTCCCCCAGCCTTCGGCCGGCGGACCGTCGGCGCCCTTTTCAGGTAGGGGTGAGCGCCCTTGCTCGATCCACCACGGCGGCCAGGTCCAGGCCGCCTGGCAGCGTGCCGAAAGTCGAACCCCAGTCGTTGCCCAGGCGGGACGCGCAGAAGGCGTCCGCGATCTCCGGTGGTGCGAAGCGGACCAGCAGCGAACCCTGGAGCACCGTGGCCAGGCGTTCCACGAGGCGTCTGGCCCGGGCCTCCATGCCCTCCAGGTCGGCGAGTTCGGAGAAGAGATCCTTGACGGCGCGGTCCAGGCGGTGGTCGGCGCCGTGGGCTCGGCCGATCTCCTGGAGATAGGCGTCCAGGGCGCCCGGTTCGCGTTGCAGGGCGCGGAGCGCGTCCAAGGCCTGGATGTTGCCGGCCCCCTCCCAGACGGAGTTGAGCGGGGACTCGCGGACCAGCCGGGGCAGCCCCGACTCCTCCACGTAACCGTTGCCGCCCAGGCACTCGGCGGCCTCCACGACGAGCGGCGCGCAGCGCTTGGTCACCCAGTACTTGGCGGCCGGCAGGGCCAGCCGCAGCAGGGCCCGTTCGGACTCGCTCCCGTCGTCGTAGGCGGCGGCCAGCCGCAGCGCGAGCGTGGTCGCGGCCTCCGACTCGACCGCGAGGTCGGCCAGGACGCCCCGCATCAGCGGCTGTTCGGCGAGCACCGTGCCGAAGGCCTCCCGGTGCGTGGCGTGGTGCACGGCCTGCGCGACCGCCTGCCGCATGAGTCCCGCCGAGCCGAGCACGCAGTCCAGCCGGGTCGCGGCGACCATCTCGATGATGGTCCGCACCCCGCGCCCCTCCTCACCCACCCGCCGTGCCCAGGTCCCGTCGAACTCGACCTCGGCGGACGCGTTCGACCGGTTGCCGAGCTTGTCCTTGAGCCGCTGGAGGAGGAAGGCGTTGCGGGTGCCGTCGGCCAGGACGCGCGGCACGAGGAAGCAGGTGAGGCCGTCCGGCGCCTGGGCGAGCACCAGGAAGCCGTCCGACATGGGTGCCGAGCAGAACCACTTGTGCCCGGTCAGGGTGTACGTGCCGGCCTCGGCCAGCGGGGCGGCGGTGGTCGTGTTGGCCCGGACGTCGCTGCCGCCCTGCTTCTCGGTCATGCCCATGCCGAACAGGGCGCCGGCCTTCCGTGCGGCCGGCCGCAGCTCACGTTCGTAGACGGTCGAGGTCAGCAGCGGCTCCCAGGCCGCGGCCTGCTCAGGGTCGGCGCGCAGCGCGGGCACCGCCGCGTTGGTCATCGACAGCGGGCAGCAGTTGCCGGCCTCCACCTGGGTCCAGACCAGGAAGGCGGCGGCGCGCCGCACGTGCCCGGACGGCCGCGTCCAGCCGGTGGTCAGGCCCGCGCCGACGCCCTTGCCCAGCAGCCGGTGCCAGGCGGGATGGAACTCGACCTCGTCGATCCGGTGGCCGTAGCGGTCGTGGGTGCGCAGCCGCGGCGGGTGCTCGTTCGCCTGGACCCCCCACTCCTGCACCTGCGCCGAGCCGGCCGAGACGCCGAGCCCCGACAGCTCGGTGCGCACCTCGTCGAGCAGTTCCGGGGCGGTGTGCCGCTCGACGGCCTCGACCAGGGCCCGGTCGGCACCGAACAGGTCGTACCCGACCAGCGGAGGCGGCTGGTTGGTCACGGTGTGCGTGGTGTTGCCTGCCATGTCTGCGAACCTACCCCGGAAGGCGGCGATCGCATCCAGCCTGGCACAACGGCCCCGGTCACCGCGCCTGCCCCGGCCGGAGCCCCGTGAGGTGAGGACGGCCCCGGACGGCGGATACCGTTAGGGCGTGCAGCCAGCAAGCGATACTCCCGAGCGGCCCTCCGGCCGGCTCCACCGGGCCAGAGCCCTCTACCGGAACGTCTCCAAGCGCAGGACGGCCTGGCTGCTGCTCAAGGACACCGTCAATTCCTGCATGGAGTACCGCATCCTCGGCCTCGCCGCCGAGGCCGCCTTCTTCACCCTGCTGTCCGTCCCGCCGCTGCTGCTCAGCCTCATCGGACTGCTCGGCTACGTCGACGCCTGGACCGGCGCCGACACCATCGCCAGCCTGGAGAGCAACCTGCTGGAGGCCTCCCGCACGGTCCTGTCCGACAAGGGCGTCAAGGAGATCGCCGAGCCGATCCTGCACGACGTGATGAGGGGCGGCCGCCCCGACGTCATCTCCATCGGCTTCCTGTTCGCCCTGTGGTCGGGCTCCCGCGCGGTGAACGTCTTCATCGACACGATCACCGTGATGTACGGCCTCGACGGCGTCCGGGGCATCGTGAAGACCCGGATCGTGTCCTTCCTCCTCTTCATCGCCGCGTTGCTGATCGGCTCGGTCGCGCTTCCGCTGATGGTGGCCGGGCCGGACGCGGTGGTCGGGATCGTGCCCTGGTCGGAGACGCTCGTCCAGGTCCTGTACTGGCCGGTCGTGATCGTCCTGTCCATCGTCTTCCTGACCACGCTGTACCACGTCTCCGTGCCGGTGCGCTCCCCGTGGATCGAGGACGTGCCCGGCGCCCTGGTCGCCCTGGCCATGTGGGTGCTCGGCAGCTTCCTGCTGCGCATCTACCTGACCAACACCATCGAGGGCGCGACGATCTACGGCTCCCTCGCCGCGTCCGTCGCCGTGCTGCTGTGGATCGGCGTCTCGGCCTTCGCTGTGCTGGTCGGCGCCGCCGTGAACGCCGCGATCGACCGGGTCTGGCCGGCCGCCGCGACGGCGGCGGCGCGCGCCGCCAACGAGCGGCTGCGGGAGGCCCAGGTCGCCGAGTACGTGGCCCGCGCGACCGCGGCGGCCCGGGAGGCGGGGCCGGACGACCCCGACGACCCGGACATGCCGTCGGAGTTCCCGGAGCGGTGGTCCCGGTTCCTGCCGCCGGAGGACGTCACGGCGCGGTTGCGGGCGCATGTGAAGAGCAGCCATCCGCCGCCGCGGAAGCCGGAGGCCTGAGGGGCCGACCCGGGTTCGACGCGTGGGGTCGCGTTGCCGGCGGGGTGCGGGCGCGTCGTGGCTGCTCGCGCAGTTCCTCCCCCAGCCTTCGGCCGGGGGGACCCCAGCGCCCCTGACGGCGCGTCTACGCTGGCGTGTGTGTACAAGGAGCGGGTGTCGCGGCTGGCAGGGGCGGTCGTCTGGGCGAACACCCCCGTCGGGGACGGGCGCGTGCTGCCGGACGGCTGTATGGATCTGCTCTGGCACGAGGGGCGGCTGCTGGTCGCCGGGCCCGATACGCGTGCCTACGTCACAGAGGGCGCCCAGGGGGCGTGGGTGGGCCTTCGTTTCTATCCCGGTACCGCGCCGGCCCTCCTCGGCGTGCCGGCCTACGCGCTGCTCGATCAGCGGGTCGAGCTGAGCGACCTCTGGCCGGCCGCCGACGTGCGGCGGCTGCGGGACCGGACGGGGAGGGCGGGGGACCCCGCCGTCGCGCTGGAGGAGATCGCCCTGGAACGAGCCCTGCCGTACGACCCCTCCCTGCGGCGGCTCGTCGAAGCCCTGGACGCCGGACGGCCCGTGGCGGCCGTTGCCGACGAACTCGGACTCGGGGCACGCCAGTTGCATCGGCGTAGCCGGGCCGCCTTCGGCTACGGGCCCAAGACGCTGGCCCGGGTGCTGCGGATGCAGCGGGCGCTCGCCCTCGCCCGGGCCGGGGTTCCGCTCGCGGAGACCGCGGTTCGGGCGGGGTACGCGGACCAGCCTCATCTCTCCCGGGACGTGCGGGAACTGGCGGGGCTGCCGTTGGGCGGGCTACTCGGCGGGTAGCGGGGCGAACAGGTCGACGCCGTTGCCGTCGGGGTCGTGAACGGTGGCGTACCGCTGGCCCCAGAACGCGTCCCAGGGCTTGAGCTCGCCGTGGTACCCGGCGCCGACCAGGTCGTCGTAGAGGGCGTCGACCCCGGCGGGCGAGTCGCAGCGGAAGGCGAGACCCACCCGGCCGCCGCCGGTGGGCGGGCGCCATGCCGGGTGGAAGGAGCGGATCGTCTCCTCGGTGTCCAGGGCCAGGGTGAGACCGCCGGGCAACTCGGCCTCGACGTGCGGCTGTTCCTCGGCTCCGGGCGGGAACTCCAGGCCGAGGCGGCGGTAGAAGGCGAGGGCGCCGGCCAGGTCGGAGGTGACGAGACCGAGCACCGCGAATCGTGGAGTCATGCCGTCACCGTAGGCGGCGGCCGGCCGCCGGTCTTGAAGGAATCGGACACGCGGTTCGGCGGAAGGCCACCGGGCCGTGCGGGCTGCCGACGGTGCAGGAGCGACAGCGGACCCCCGCCTGCCGCCGTGACCGCCGCGGCCGGGCCGGGTGGGCCGATCGCCCACGTGTCCGGGCCGGGTGGGGGCCGATCGCCCAGGTGGCCGCGGTCCGGACGCGAGGAAAACCGGTCCCCTGTGGAACGCCTGTGCGGCACGATGGACGCATGATCCGTGCCGTGCGCGTCCTGCCGCCCCTGCTCCTTGCCGCCGCCCTGCTCACCGGCTGCGGCACCGAGAAGGCGGGCCCCGGCGCCTCCGGGGACTCGGGCGCCCCCGCCGACCCGGCCGAACTGGCCTCCAAGGCAGCGGCGTTGGGGATGGCCCCGGACATGGTCTACGTCACCGACGCGCCGGGCTTCACCCTGGCCCAGCAGTCCGTCGGCGTCCAGGGCGACGACGGCTTCTCCGCCTCGTACGCGGACCGGACCGGCGCCGTCATCCACCTGTACACCGACCACCTGCGCTACGCCGGGCAGCACGAGTACGAGGTGTCGGAGAAGGACTGCGTGGTGTGGCTGGAGGGCGAGGGCGGGGTCTCCGGCGCAGTGCTGGGCAAGGCGCTGCGCGCCGTCCACCGGCCCACCGCCGCCGAGCTCGACACCCTGCTGCCCACCCCCGACCCGGCCTTCACCGACGACCAGCCGGTGCAGCGCGGCGACCTGCCGAGCGACGGCGGGGCGCCCGACAACAGCGTGCCCACACCGGGTCTTTGAGCCGGCCCCGGGCATGGGCGACGATGCGGGCATGGCCCCGCGACTGCTCGTCCACACCCGCACCACCGGCTACCGCCACGACTCCGTCCCCGACGCCCTCGCCGCCATGCGGGAGTTCACCGGTGCCGACGTCGACGCCACCGAGGACCCGGCCGCCCTCGAACGGCCCCTGGACGGGTACGCGGCCGTCGTCTTCCTCTCCACCAGCGGCGAGATCCTGACCCCGGCGGGGCGGACGCGGCTCGCCGCCTACGTCGAGGCCGGCGGCGGCTTCGCGGGCGTACACGCGGCGGCCTGCACCGAGTACGACTGGCCGTACTACGGCGAACTCCTCGGCGCCCGCTTCGACCGCCACCCGGAGTACCAGCCCGGCCGGGCGCTCGTCGAGGACCACGACCACCCGGCGACCCGGCACCTGCCCGCCGTCTGGGACTTCACCGACGAGTGGTACGACTTCCGCGACAACCCGCGCGGCCGGGTCCGGGTCCTGCTGCGCGCCGACGAGACGTCGTACGACGGCGGCGCGATGGGGGACGACCATCCGCTCGCCTGGTGCCGCGAGCAGGGGGCCGGACGGGTGTTCTACACCGCCCTCGGTCACGCCCCTGACGCCTACCGGGATTCCGGCTTCCTGGCCCACCTGTACGGGGGTGTCGCCTGGGCCGCACGGCTGGTCCAGTGACGTTTCTCCGGTGAACCGGATCCGCCATCGGGGTGAGTAAAGGTCGCGCACGGAGATAGTCACGTGCGTACCTAGAGATGCTCTTGTCTTGGCAAAGGGCTGCAGAGACGCGGAGGCCGGTCGTGCCGCCGCGCCACCCACAGGAGGAGCCGGACCTTGACTTACGGGAAGAAGCTGCGCGAGCAGATCGCCGGGCCGGGGACCACCCCGCTGATCGGCGTGTACGACATGTACTCGGCGTCGATCGCGGCCAAACACTACGACGGGATGTTCGTATCGGGCTTCGGCTTCGCCGCCTCGTACTACGGCCTGCCGGACATCGGGTTCATCGCCTGGCCCGACATGGTGGCCTTCGTCCAGCGGCTGCGGGGCGCGTTCCCGCACCACCACCTCCTCGTCGACATCGACGACGGCTACGTCGACCCCGAGGTGGCCTGCCACGTCGTGGAGGGGCTGGAGCGGATCGGCGCCTCCGGGGTGATCCTGGAGGACCAGAAGCGGCCGCGCCGCTGCGGGCACGCCGACGGCAAGCAGGTGCTGCCGCTGGAGGAGTACCTGGACAAACTGGAGCAGGTCCTGGAGACCCGGCAGGACCTGGTCGTCGTGGCCCGTACGGACGCCACCGACGAGCACGACATCCTGCACCGCGCGGAGCGGCTCGCCGCCACCGACGCCGACGTGATCCTCGTCGACGGGGTGCGAAGCGAGGAGTGGATCCGCCGGATCCGCAAGGTCGTCGGCGACAAGCCGCTGCTCTTCAACCAGATCGCCGGTGGCAAGTCGCCCCGCCTCTCGCTCACCGAGCTGGACGAACTCGGTGTCGACGTCGCGATCTACTCCACGCCCTGCCTGTTCGCGGCGCACGAGGCGATGGACACGGCGCTGAGCGAGCTGAAGTCCGCCGACGGCCGGCTGCCGTCGGTCGACGCGGCCGGTGGCGTGGGCGTCAAGGCGTCCACCACCCTGCTGGAGCGCAACATCGCCCGTGAGCGGCTCGACGAGCCCGAGGGCGTGGGCGTGTGACGAACCCGGGGGCGCGGCTGCGTGCGGCCGCGGTGGTCGCCGCAGCCGTGCTGGGCGGGGCCGCGGCACCGGCCTGTGCGGGCGGGAGCCTGATCACCGTGCTCGACAACTCCCACGCGGACTCCATCCTGGAGGTGGACCGCACGGCCAACATCCAGGCCGGGAGAGGGACGGCGGGCAGCGACCACGACGGCAGCGCCGTGGACGCGATCCAGGCCTTGATGGGGGAGCCGCGCCAGAACGACGACGAGTGACGAACCGGCGGGTGGGGAACTGCGGGACCGTTGTGGCTGGTCGCGCAGTTCCTCCCCCGGCCTTCGGCCGGGGTACCCCGAGCGCCCCTTTGGGGCGCCCGCCCGGCGCCTCAGTCCTCGGTCAGGTCCGGCCGGCCGTTCTCGTCCAGTTCCACGTCCTCCTTCGGGTCGTGCTCGTCGGTCGGGGTGGCGGCCACCGTGGCGTGGTGCTGAGCCGGGGCGACCGTCAGGGTCGTGGCCCGGGCGGTGCCCAGGGCCGTGGTCACGGCGGCTGCGGCCAGAACACAGGCCGCAGCGGTGCGCAGGGTGAGTTTCATGGACTGGAAACGATCTTGATCAGGGTGCGGTCACCGTCGTACGGCCGAACGGGCCGCCGGCGCCGCCGTACTCGCCCGCTCCACCAGCCTGGTCGACAGCTCGGTCCGGGTGCCCTCCGGGCGGTCCCCCTGCATCATCCGCACGAGCAGCCGCAGCGCCGTCGCCGCCATCTCCGCGAGCGGCTGGCGGACCGTGGTCAGCGCCGGGGCGCCCCAGCGGGCCTCGGGCAGGTCGTCGAAGCCGACCACACTGATGTCGTCCGGCACCCGCAGCCCGCGCTCGGCCAGCGCCGCGTACACCCCGAGCGCCATCCGGTCCGCGCACACGAACACGGCGGTCGGCGGCTCCGGCAGGTCCAGCAGTTCGTGCATACGGTGCCGGGCCGTGTCCTCGTCGTGGCCCGCGTGCCGGACGTACTCGCCGCGAGGGCGCAGTCCCGCGGCGGCGAGCGCCGACCGGTAGCCGGACACCCGGGCGCCGCTGCACATCCGGCGCCGGTGGCCGGCGATCACCGCGATCCGCTCGTGGCCGAGTCTGAGCAGGTGCTCGGTCGCGGTGACCCCGCCCTGCCAGTTCGCCGCCCCGACGGAGACCACGCCCGCCGGCGGTTCGTGGCCCGGGTCGATCAGCACGTACGGGATCCGGTGGTGCTCCAGCCAGGCGTACTGCGCCTCGGTCAGCTCGGCCAGGTTGAACAACACCCCGGAGGAACCGCGCGCGGTGAGTTTGTCCAGCCAGCCGCGCTCCGGACGGCCGTCCCGTGTGCGGGCCGGCCCCGCCGACACGATGACCTCCAGGCCCGCCTCGTACGCCGCCTCCTCCACCCCGTGCAGCACCGCGCCCGACCACGAGTTGTCCAGCGCCTGTACGACCAGGTCGATCAGGGTGGGGGCCTTCGTCGCGTCGAACCGCGGTCTGCGGACGTAGCCGAGCCGTTCGAGGGCCTCGGTGACCCGGCGGCGGGTCTCGGGTGCCACGTCGTCGCGGCCGTTCACCACCTTCGACGCGGTCGGCACGGAGACGCCCGCCTCGCGGGCCACCACCGCCAGCGTCGGACCGGCCGCCGCCACGCTCGTACCTCCGCTACGGACCATGGGGAACCCGCCTCTCCGGCCCGCCCTTGGGCCGACGAAAGTAACGAAAGTTGCGACCAACGCTGCTTCCGTGGTCTGCGCGCCAGCCGTGCAGTAAGCGCTTCCTACGATAGGTGGGCGCCAACACGGCGTGAAGACCTGGGAATTCGCGGGATCTTCGCAGGCGGGACTTTCGAAACTTCGAACAGGGCAGCCGGGGCCTCCGGTCGTGCGGGTGACCCGGAAATCGGTGAAGTCCGCGGTGAAGGACGCGTCGACGAGGTCGACCGCGTGGATGGCGGCCATCGCCCGGGTGAAGCGGAGGCGGGTGCCGTGGTCGTCGGAGAGGCGGGCGAAGTCGAGGGCCGGCCCGACGGGGTGGCGGGGTCCGTCGGCCGCGTACCAGAAGCGGGCGTCGGGCCTTCTGCTTCGGCACCCTGATGTACGCCGAGTAGCCGCGTGTGTCCGCCCGACCGCCGTGTGCGCCGGAATACTGGACGACGCTGTGGTGCTCTTTTCTTACCGGCGTTTCTGGTGCACGCGGCGGGAGGAGCTGGTGGGGCGGATGACGGCAGAGCCGACGGACCAGCAGGACCCCGTGGCCGACACCCCGTACGGGGCGGTGCGCGGCAGGTGGGAACACGGGGTCGCGGTGTTCCGCGGCATCCCGTACGCCGCCCCGCCCTTCGGCAGGCACCGGTTCCGTCCGCCCGTGCCGCCCGAGCCCTGGGACGGCGTCCGGGATGCGGGCACCTTCGGGCCGACGGCGCCCAAACCGCCGTACTCGCCGGCGTTCGCGCGGTACCTGTCCGACCCGGTGATCCCCGGCGACGACTGCCTCAACCTCAACGTGTGGACCCCGGAGCCGGGCCCCGGCGCCCGGCTCCCGGTCCTGGTCTGGCTGCACGGCGGCGCCCTGACCAGGGGATCGTCGGCCGTACCGGTGTACGACGGGCATGCGTTCGCCCGGGACGGGGTGGTTCTCGTCTCGGTGAACTACCGGCTGGGCGTGGAGGGCTACGGCCTGTTCCCCGACACCCCGCCCAACCCAGGGCTGCGCGACCAGCTCGCCGCTCTGCGCTGGGTCCACGACGCCGTCGCGGCCTTCGGCGGCGATCCGTCCCGGATCACCCTCTGCGGCCAGTCGGCCGGCGCCATCAGCACCGGCGCCCTGCTCGCCGCGCCCCAGGCCCAGGGCCTGATCCGGCGGGCCGTCCTGCAGAGCGGCCCGCCCGAGGCCGCGGACCGGGACAAGGTACGGCGCATGGTCCGCCGGATGGCCAGCCGCCTCCGGATCCCCGCCACCGCCCAGGCCTTCGCCGAGGTCGACCGCGAGCTGCTGCTGCGCACCCAGGCCGAGGTGGGCCGGCTCAGCAGCCCCGTCCTCGGCGGCCCCGCCTTCGGCATCGTCGTCGACGGAGACCTCGTCCCCCGCGACCCCCTCCAGGCCCTCCTCGACGGCGAGGCGGCGCGGGGCGTCGACCTCCTGATGGGCTGGACCCGCGACGAGTACCGGCTCTGGCTGGTACCCGGCGGCCTCGTCGACCACGTCGAGCGGCTCGGCCCGGTCGCCTTCGCCGGCGCCATGGCCCGCTGCCACGCAGGGCACGAGGTGCCGCGCGGCTACCGCACCCTGCATCCCGAGGCCGGCCCCGCCGAGACCGTCGGCCAGATGGTCACCGACCACCTGCTCCGCCTCCCGCTGCACCGGCTGGCCGAGGCCCGCCCCGGCACCTCCTACCTCTACGAGTTCGCCTGGCCCTCCAACCGGCCCGGCCTCGGCGCCTGCCACGCCCTGGAGCTGGGGTTCGTCTTCGACACCGGGGAGGACCCCGACTCGGCCCGGCTGGCCGGCGAGGGCGCCCCGCAGGAGCTCGCCGACGCGATGCACGGCGCCTGGGTCCGGTTCGCCGTCACCGGCGACCCCGGCTGGCAGCCCTGGGACGAGACCCACCCGGTCCGCGTCCTCGGCGACGGCGCGCCCCGCACCGTGTCCGGCCCCCGGGACGCGGAGTTCGCCCTCTGGAGCCCCGGCGCACCCGCGCCGCACCCCGAGCGGACCGCGGAACTCGCCCTGGCGGTGCGCCGGCTGCGCCGCTCGGTCGCCGCCGTACGCCGCCACTGAGTCCCGCCCCCGAGAGGGGCGCTGGGGGTACCCCCGGCCGAAGGCTGGGGGAGGAACTGCGCGACCAGCCCAGAACGACCTGCAGCCGCGAACCGGCAGAACCTCTACGGCGAACAGGCGGCCTCAAACCACCCCCGCGATCCCGGCGATCGCCTCCGGCCCCACCCGACAGCACCCTCCGATCAACCGGGCCCCCGCCGCCCGCCACCCCGCCACCTGCTCGGTGTCGAACAACGACCGCCCCGTCCACGCCCGCGCGTCCGCGTCCCACACCTCCCCGCTGTTGGGATAGACGACCACCGGCTTCCCGGTCACCCGCGCCGCCACCTCCACCGCACGGTCCACGTCCTCCGGCGCACAGCAGTTCACCCCCACCGCGATCACCTCGTCCACCTCCGCCGCCAGGGCGAACGCCGCCTCCAGCGGCTGCCCCGCCCGGGTGAGGCCACCGGCCACGCTGTACGACAGCCAGGCCGGCACCCCCAGCCCGCGCACCGCCCGCAGCAACGCCGCCGCCTCGTCCGCGTCCGGCACGGTCTCCAGCGCCAGCACGTCCGGTCCGGCCCCGGCCAGCACCTCAAGCCGCGGCCGGTGGAACCGCTCCAGCTCGTCGACCCCCAGCCCGTAACGCCCCCGGTACTCGGAGCCGTCGGCCAGCATCGCCCCGTACGGCCCGACCGACGCGGCCACCCACAACGGCCGTACGATCCCCTCCGCCCGCGCCCGCCGGGCCGCGTCGTGCCCCAGCTCCACGCTCAGCGCGAGCAGCCGGGCGGCCTCCTCGTGCGGGATGCCGCGCTTGCCGAAGCCCTCGAACGTGGCCTGGTAACTGGCGGTGATCGCGACGTCGGCGCCCGCCCGGAAGTACGCGAGGTGGGCGTCGCGGACCGCGTCGGGCCGGTCGGCCAGCAGCCGCGCCGACCACAGCTCGTCGCTCAGGTCGTGCCCGGCGGACGCCAGCTGGTTGGACATGCCGCCGTCGAGCACGACCGTCCCGGCGGCGAGGGCGTCGGCGAGGCTGGGGGAGTTGTCGCTGGTCATGTCCCCGACGCTAGTCGACCGGGCGCGGCGACCGCCATGACGGCCGCCGCCCGACGGCACCACGGCACCGCCACCGCGTCCTCCGCTACGCTCGCCCCCGTGACCGTCACCATCGTCCGCGCCTGCCTGCGCGACGGCCGCGGGGGCAGCCCCACCGCGGTCCTGGACGACACACCGCTCACCGACGACGAGCGCCGCGGGATACCGGCCCGTGCCGGTACGTCCCACGCCGTGTTCCTCTCGGCGGACCGGGACGGTGGCGGGGCCGAGCTGCGCTTCTTCACCGCCGAGGGCGAACTCCCCGGCTGCGGCCACGGCACGATCGCGGCGCTGGCCCTCCTCGCCGCACGCGCCGGCACCCACGCGGTCACCCTGCGGACCCGGGGCGGCATCCTCGAAGGCCGGGCGGTCCGGCACGACGGCGACGGCGGCCTGGAGGCCTGGTTCGCACCGGGCCCGGTCCACCTGCGCGCCCCCGAGCCCGGCGAACACGACGACGTACTGGCCGCCCTGGGCGTCGCCGGGCGCGCGCCCGGCTGTGTCGTCGCCACCCTGGGGCGGCCCCGGCTCCTGGTCCCGCTGCCCACGCCGTCCGCGGTCGCCTCGCTCGCCCCGGACCTCGACCGCCTCCGCACCGCCTGCGACCGGCTGGCCCTGCTCGGCTGCTACCTCTACTCGGCCCCGTCCCCCGAAGGCCGGGTGTCGGCCCGCATGTTCGCCCCGTCGATCGGTGTCCCGGAGGACGTCGCCAACGCCAACAGCACGGCCTGCCTGGCCGCCCACCTCGCCCGCGGGGGCCTGCGCAGCGTCACCGCGGACATGGGTGACCCGCTCGGCGCCCCGGCGACCGTCAGGGCCGCCGCACGCCACGAACCGGACGGCCCGGAGGTCCTCGTGGGCGGCACGGCGCAGATCACCCGCCCCCCGGGCCCGCGCTAGCCGGTCAGACGGCGTCGCGCCGGGACCGGGCTGCCGTGGACAACAGAGAACCGAGCGGCGGCCGGAGCGTCGAGAAATCGCTTTCCCCCTTGTCTTGTCAGATCCGTTGACCTTCTCGTAACGCGCCCGTACCTTTTCGCCGATCTCAGAATCCCCCAGAAGCCACCAGGAACAATCAAGGAGCGTGTGTGAGATGAGACGTGCGTACGCGATCCTGCTGTCCCTCTGTCTGGCGGTGATCGGTGCTCTGGCCGCCGCGGGACCGGCCGCGGCCGCCGCCCGGACCGTCACGAACGGCACGCAGTTCACCGACACCTCGGGGAACGTCGTCCACGCCCACGGCGGCGGGGTCATCAAGGTCGGCAGCTCCTACTACTGGTTCGGCGAGGACCGCAACTCCGACAACACCTTCAGGTCGGTGGACGCCTACCGCTCCACCGACCTGAAGACCTGGGAGTTCCGAGGCCACGTCCTCACCCAGTCCTCCGCCTCCGAACTCGGCACGGCCTACATCGAGCGCCCGAAGGTCATCTACAACGCGTCCACCGGCAAGTTCGTGATGTGGATGCACAAGGAGAACGGCGTCGACTACAGCCAGGCCCGCGCCGCCGTCGCCGTCTCCGACACCGTCGACGGCGCCTACGCCTACCTGGGCAGCTTCCAGCCGCTCGGCCAGTACATGTCCCGCGACCTGACCACCTTCGTCGACACCGACGGCACCGCCTACATGGTCTCGGCCGCCAACGAGAACGCCGACCTGCACATCTACAGGCTCACCGCCGACTACACCGGCATCGACAGCCTGGTCGCCAACCCCTGGGCCGGCGCCAGCCGGGAGGCCCCGGCCCTCTTCAAGCGGGGCGGCGTCTACTTCATGCTGACCTCGGCCGCCACCGGCTGGAGCCCCAACCAGCAGAAGTACGCCACCGCCACCTCGCTCGCGGGCCCGTGGACCTCCTGGACCAACGTCGGCGACTCCACGGCGTACGGCTCCCAGACTGCGTACGTCCTGCCGGTCAGCGGCACGTCGGGCACCTCGTACCTCTACATGGGCGACCGCTGGGGCAACTCCTTCGGCGGCACGGTCAACGACTCCCGGTACGTCTGGCTGCCGTTGACCTTCCCCACCGACACCTCGATGTCGATGTCCTGGTACCCGGAGGTCTCCGTCGACACGGCCACCGGCACGGTCACCGGCACCAGCGCCACCTACAACACGCTGGTCGCCCGGCACAGCGGCAAGTGCGCCGACGTCCCCAACCAGTCCCTCTGGGAGGCCGTCGCGATCAGCCAGTACACCTGCAACGGCGGCACCAACCAGAAGTGGTGGTTCAAGGACCTGGGCACCGGCTACTACGAACTGATGGGCCGCGGCAGCTCGCTCTGCCTCCAGGAGAACTCCACCGACGTCACCCAGGAGGACTGCACCGGCACCACCGCCCAGCAGTGGTCCGTCGTCACCTCCGGGTCGTACGTGAACATCAAGGCCCGCACCTCCGGCGAGTGCCTGGACGTCAGCGGTGCGTCCACCGCCAACTCGGCCGCCGTCATCACGTACACCTGCAACGGCGGCACGAACCAGCAGTGGACACGGGGAACCTGACGCCGGGCGCCCTGCCGGTGCCGGAAACCGACCTCCGTCGGTTCAGACCGACGGCGGCGGAGGGCCCACGCTCTCCTGCGGGTACGTGGGCCTGAGTGTCCTTCGGGGGTCGGTCTCCTGCAGCTCGGCGTGGGTGGCGCTGCGTCGGTCCAGCACCAGGGACGTCTCGGCACCGGTGCCGAGATCCTTGGCCGTCGCGTGCACCACCTGGTTCGCGTCGATGTCGAAGGTCACCTCGATCTGGGGCACCCCGCGGGGGGCCGGCGGCAGTTTCGCCAGCTCCAGCACCCCCAGCTTCTTGTTGTACGCCGCGATCTCCCGGTCGCCCTGGTAGACGGGAATCTGCGCGGACGGCTGGTTGTCCTCGACCGTGGTGAAGATGTCGGAGCGCTTGGTGGGGATCGTCGTGTTCGCCTCGATGAGCCGTGTCATGACGCCGCCCTGGGACTCGATGCCCAGCGACAGCGACGTCACGTCCAGCAGCAGGTCGTCGCGCAACTCCCCGGTCAGTACGGCGCTCTGCAGCGTCGCACCGATCACCACACCCTCCGGGATGATGGCCCGGATCGGCTCCCGGCCGCCCGCGAGCCTCCGCATGAGCGCGGCGATCGCCGGCATCCTGGTGGCTCCGCCCACCAGGATGAAGTGGTCGACGTCCGCCATCTTGTGGGTCTCGTAAGGGTTCTTCAGAGCCTGGTGGATCGGTTGCTCACAACGCTCCAGCAGATCCTGCGACATCGCCTCCAGCTGGGCGCGCGTCAGGGTGACGTCCAGATGCAGGGGCCCGTCGGGAGCCGTCGTGATGTAGGGCAGCCGGATGTCCGCGGCCGGAGCCTGGGACAGCTCGATCTTCGCCTGCTCCGCGGCCTCGGCCAGCCGCAGCAGGGCGGCCCGACCGGTGAGCCGGACACCGTGCCGGGAGGCGAAGTCGGCGACGAGACGGTCGACGATCCGCCGGTCCCAGTCACCGCCCCCCAGGCGACTGTCACCACTGGTGCCCCGGGTCTCGACGACCCCGTCACCGATCTGCAGCAGGGACACGTCCAGGGTGCCGCCGCCCAGGTCGAACACCATGATGAGTTCGTCCGCTTCCCGGCCGAAGCCGTAGGAGAGCGCGGCCGCGGTCGGTTCGTTCAGCATCCGGACCACTTCGAGGCCCCCGAGGGCTGCCGCCTCGGCCAGCGCCGCCCGCTGCACGTGGTTGAAGTAGGCCGGCACGGTGATGATCGCCCGGCCCACCCGCTCGCCCAGGTGGGACTCCGCGCTCTCGCGCAGGTCGGCGAGGATCCAGGAGGCCACCTCCTCGGCGGTGTACCTGCGGCCGGCGTACGGGAAGGTCCAGTCGGTGCCCAGCTCCAGTTTGACCCGGTGCACGGCGTTCTCCGGGTGCAGCGCGGCCTGTTCCCGCGCCGGCCGGCCCACCAGCCGCCGGCCGTCCTCGGTGAACGTCACGACGCTCGGCGTGGTGACCTCGCCGTGCCGGTTCGGCACCAGCTCCGCCTCGCCTCCGACGAAGACCGCCACCGCCGAATTCGTCGTACCGAAGTCGATGCCCAGGATGCGTCCACCGCCGGACGACGGCCGGGAGAGCCGGGCGGCGTCGGGTGTGCGCCGTGGCGGTTCGCCGAGGCCACGGCTGTACCAGAGCCGCTCGGCCTGGGCGCGGACCTGCGGATCACGGTCGTGGACCAGCAGAGTCAGGGCCTCCATGGCCGACTCCCGTATCGGACCGCGCCAGCTGCCGAGCAGCCGCTCCACCTCGTGGACCGCGCCCTGTCGCTGCCAGACGGCCCCGGTGAGGATCGCGGCGCGCAGCGAGTCGGGGAGGGTGGGGCTCTGCGGTGCACTCAGGTAGAGGCTGCCGGGGCTTCTGGTCAGGTAGAGGCTGCCCTCGGCGTTGTTGACGGTCCGGGTCGGGGTCTGGCTCGGCAGCCGGCTGCGGACGCGGTCGTGGACGAAGGTGTACAGCTCCTCGGCGGAGACGTACCCGTCCCCGTCCAGGTCCGCGGCGCCGTCCCGCAGTCCTTCCACGACGGCGGCGGTGAAGACCGACGGCTCCGCCCGCTCCCTGCTGCGCACCTCGCTCTCGTGGCTGTACTGCAGAGCGGTCGAGGAGGTGATCACGATCCGGCCGCGCCCCGAGAAGGGATCCGCCACGTCGACCGCCTCGGGTGCCCCACGGGTCCGCAGCCCCTTGGCGAACGCCCCGCTGTAGCAGCAGTCCAGCAGGAGGACGGCCCGGCGGCACGGGCTGTGCTCCAGCTGGTCGGCGACGAACTCGGAGGAGACGGCCGTAGCGTCCAGGTAGTCCCACTCGGTGTCCGAGGCGACGAAGTGGAGCCTGCCTCGCAGGTCCTTGCGGCCGTGACAGGACAGATGGAGCAGCAGGAGGTCCTGCGGCTGCGCTCGGGTGAAGAAGGACTGCACCGCCTTGCGGACCTGCAGGGCCGTCCCGTTCTCGACGACGGTGACCTCGAACTCGCCGATGGCCGGATCGCCCAGCACGCCGGCGAGCTGGTCGGCATCGGCGGCGGCGCCCGGGAGTTCGGTGAAGCGCGCGTCCGCGTAGTGCTGGTTGACGACGAGGAGTGCCGACTTACGCATCGGCGGCGTCGGCGGAACCGGTCGCGTCGGACGTGTGCCTCGCGGCGAAGAGCTCGATCGCACGGCGCTGGTCCGCGCGGGACGTCGAGGTCAGATGCAGTTCGTCGCCGTCGATCGTCATGTCGATCGATCCCGAGTTCCGGCGGGCCAGCCAGTCCTGGACCAGGGAGATCAGTCCCTTGAGGGCGGCGGTTCCGGTCGCGCTCACCAGGAGCGTCGTGTACACGAGGGACGCTGCCGCCCGGGTGCCGCCCGGAGCGGGGCCGACCGCCTGGTGGCTCACGGAGGACAGGTCCAGCTGGGACAGCTCCTCGACGAGGAGCGTCACGGCGTCCGCCGCCCCTTCCGGGTCCGCCTCGTCGGTGAACGCCAGCGTGGCCTCGAACGTGCCGTCGCGCATGTTGCTGTCTCCCCCCTGACCACCCGGGCCCCCATACCCGTGCGCATTCATGATGGCATGTCAGGCCGCACCCCGTCCCGCGCAGCGCGAAGGTGTCCGGTGGGCGGCACGGGGTGCGGGCGGGTGACCGGCGGGCTCAGGCCAGCAGGTCGATCGCGTCGATCGCGGTGCCGGCGCTGAGGAAGGACGTCGTGCCCGAGCCGCTCGCCACGTAGATCTTCAGCGTGTTGTAGGCGGTGGTGTCCGTCAGCCAGGCGGAGGCCGGCACGCTGTAGGTGAACGTGTGGTTGTTGCCCCGGTACGAGCCCACGGTCAGTGACCGGGTGCTCGGCTGGGTGGGAGGCGAGGGGACGGCCGAGGTCCAGGTGTCGTTGACGACGACCTGCGGCCGGCCGTTCGCGTAGGCCGTCGTCACGCCGATCCGCAGGGTGTGCGCGGCGGCGGCCTGGGCGGCCGTCAGCCTGAAGTAGACGACGATCCCGCTGTTGACGTCCTTCCACAGGTAGCAGGGGAAGGACGAGGTCTCGGTGCCGCTGCCGACGACCACGTTCCCGGTCCAGGACGCGGCCCGCACGTCCGACGGGTGCATGTACGTCATCAGGTCGGCGTTCTTGAACCCGCCCGGCGTACCGTCCCAGTTGTTGATCCGCCAGATGGCGGTGGCGTTGCCGGGGTCGTCGGAGGAGGGGACGGCGATGGTGTCGAGGGTGGTGGTCGCACCGGCGGAGACGGTCACCGAGGCGGTGTGCACGGCCAGTTCGCCCTTGAAGACGGTGAGGGTGTACGTGCCCGGCAGCACCCCCGCGATCGAGAAGTAGCCGTCCGACGAGCGCGCCGGACCCCAGTACTGTGCCGCCGGGTTGGCGAGGCCCACGGTGTACGGGTACGCCGTGTCCCGCCCCGTGATGCCGACGCCCGCGACCCGGCCGCGCCCGCCTGCCGCCACGTACCCGGAGATGCCGAGCGAGTCCGCCCACGGGGTGGTGAGGGTGCCCGGGTAGAGGGACGAGGAGGGTGCGCCGCCGTCCGTGAGGGCGATGACGTACGGGCCCTGGAGGCCGTAGCGCTCCGACTCGGTCTGGTTCTCGCCGTAGTACAGGATCTCGTACAGCCCGCCGCCGTCGGCACTCTGGTGGCGCAGGAGCGAGCGGTAGAACGGGCCGCCGGAGGCCTTCTCGTGGTTGCTGCGGACGATCCACAGGCCGACGCCGCCGGTGGTCCAGCCGATGTAGTCGTAATCCATCACCCGCAGCCTGGAGTAGTGCTTGGCGCGGGTCTGGCCGTCGGACTTCTCGAAGACGTCCGCGGACTCGATGACGGTGGGGGCGTAGGTGTAGGAGTCCGGCTCGTCGTTGAGGAACAGGCCGGCCTTCACGCGCACGATGTACCGGGTGGCGGTGACGGACGAGTCGGCCTTGTCGGTCCACAGGTAGACGTTGTTCTCGCCGCTGCGGGCCGCGTAGTAGTGCCTCAGCGTGCCGTACGCGACGGAGACCAGGATCGTCGAACCGGACTGGGCGATGGTCACCGTGGAGGTGCCGAGGCCCGACTCGACGTGTGAGTTCTTGCCGCCGTAGCCCTGGTACTCGGTGCCTTTGTAGACCAGTGAGGTGAGGTCGCCGTTGGTCTTGCTGACCTTGAAGACCAGGCCGGCGCCGGTGTCCACGACGTAGTCGGAGCCGTCGTCCGACCAGCCGAAGCTCGCCGCCGAGGCGGTCGTGGCGAGCGGTCCGGCGAGGGCGGCGGTACCGGCGGCGGCCGCGCCGGCGAGGACGAAGGTGCGGCGTCCGAGCGGTCTGCCGGTGGATCCGGACATGGGGGTGCCTCCTTCGGTGGGACGGGGGTGCGGGTGAGTGTGAGAGTGACAGCTGAATCGATATCGCGAAAGGGCTTTCGCTGTCACGGAGTTGGCAGTTTACGGAACTGGGTCCAGGGGCTGGAAAGCGCTTGCCAGCTTGGGGTACGGTCCGCGCCAGGTCATGTCGCCACGACGGAGGAGTCCCGCGTGAGACGTTTCAACGGTGTCCGTGCCGCCGCGCTCGCGGCGGCCGTCCTCGCCGCCGGCCTGACGGCCGCCCCCGCCGCCGGGGCGCACGAGCGGCTACCGTCCCCCGGTACGGAGAACTGCACCGCGACCGCCTGCCACTTCGACGTCCCGCCGGGCGACTACGACGTGACGGTCCGGCTCGGCGGCGCGGCCGCGTCCGCCACGAGCATCGGCGGCGAGACCCGCCGCTCGCTCCTCCCCGAGACGGCCGTCGCCGCGGGGCGGCACGTGACCCGCGGCTTCACCGTCGACGTCCGCACCCCCGAGGGCGAGCCGACGGGCCCGGACGGAACTCCCGGGCTGGACCTCACCATCGGGGGCCCGGCCCCGGCACTCGCCGGCATCAGCGTCACCCCCGCTTCCCGGCACACCCGGAAGCTGTTCCTCGTCGGCGACTCCACCGTCTGCGACCAGCCCGCCGACCCCTACTCCGGCTGGGGCCAGCAGCTCCCGCAGTACCTGCGCAGGGGCGTCGCGGTCGCCAACTACGCGGACTCCGGCGAAAGTACGGTGACCTATCTCCAGAACCCGCAACTCTGGGGTACCGTCCACCCGTTGATCCGCCCGGGTGACCTGGTCCTGATCCAGCTGGCGCACAACGACAAGACCACGGACGAGACGACCTACCGCGCGAATCTGGAGACACTGGTGGCGGGCGTACGGGAGAAGGGCGGGCGGCCGGTGCTGGTCACACCCATCGTGCGCCGCTGGTTCAGTGCCGACGGCACGCTGAACAACGACATCGCGCTTCTGGTCAACGGGCTCGGCGTCAATCATCCTGAGGTGATCCGTTCGGTCGCCGCCGCCGAGGACGTTCCGCTGATCGACCTCACGGCGAGGACCAAGGCGCTGGTGGAGTCCCTCGGCGTGGAGGGCTCCAAGGCGCTGTACCTGTACGACGAGAAGAAGGACAACACGCACACCTCCGCGTACGGAGCCACCGTCTACGCGGGCCTGGTGCGCGACGGACTGCTCGCCCAGCACCTGGTGCCCCGCGGCACCGTGCGGGCGGGATGAGCGCCTGGGGCGTCCCGACCGGAACCGGGGCGCCCCAGGTCTGCACGGCACGGGGTCCGGTACGGGATTCGGTACGAGGTCCGGTACGAACGAGGTCCGGTACGAAACTCGGTACGTACGGGGTCCGGTACGAGACTCGGTACGAGACTCGGTACGTACGAGGTCCGGTACGAGATACGGCGCGAACGAGAAAGGGCATCGATGCGACTGCCTCCTGAGGACCGCGGCCCCAGCCCGCGCACCGGCTGCACCCGCGCCCACTGGGAGGCGGCGGCCGACGCGCTGCTCGCCGCCGTCGAGCCGTACGCCACCCCGGACCGCGCCCTCTACCACCTCCCCGGCGACCACCAGAGCTGGTCGGGCCGGCTCTCCGACGGCCTGGAGGGGTATGCCCGCACCCTGCTCCTCGCGGCCTTCCGCCGGGACGAGACCGTGCTCCAGCGGTACGCGGACGGCCTCGCGGCCGGTGTGTCGGGTGTCTGGCCGCGCATCGAGGACCGCAGCCAGCCGCTGGTCGAGGCCGCCTCGGTCGCCCTCGCCCTGCGCCTGACCCGCCCCCTGCTCTGGGACCGGCTCGACGACGCCGTACGACAGCGCGCCGCGGTCTGGCTCGCCGACGCGCTGACCGCCGAACCCTGGCCGTGCAACTGGGAGTTGTTCCCGGTGACCGTCGGCGGCTTCCTGGCCGAGACCGGCCACGAGCCGGAGGCCGCGCACCGGGCGGTCGACCGCGGTCTGGCCCGCATCGAGGACTGGTACGTCGGCGACGGCTGGTACACGGACGGCGACGGCCGCAAGTACGACTACTACAACGGCTGGGCGATGCACCTCTACCCGGTGCTGCACGCCTGGCTCGCCGGCGACGAGAAGCTGCTCGACCTGTACGGCGGCCGGCTGGAACGCCATCTCGCCGACTACGCACGCCTGTTCGGCGGCGACGGCGCCCCCATGCACCAGGGCCGTTCCCTGACGTACCGCTTCGCGACCACGGCCCCGCTGTGGCTGGGCGCGCTCACCGGCCGCACGCCCCTGTCCCCCGGCGAGACCCGGCGGCTGGCCTCCGGAGCGCTGACGTACTTCCTGGACCGGGGCGCGGTGGACGACCGCGGGCTCCTGACCCTCGGCTGGCACGGCCCCGACACCGCCGTCCTGCAGGGCTATTCGGGACCGGCCTCGCCGTACTGGGCGAGCAAGGGCTTCCTCGGTCTGCTGCTCCCGCCCGAGCACGAGGTGTGGACGGCGACGGAGGAGCCGGGCCCGGCGGAGCGCGCCGACGCGGTCACCCCGATCGCGCCCGCCAACTGGCTGCTCCAGTCGACGCGTTCGGACGGCGTGGTCCGCCTCCACAACCACGGCAGCGAGGACGTCCGCTACGACCCGTACTACACCCGGCTCGGCTACTCGACCGTGACCGCGCCCTCGGCGTCGTTCGACAACAGCGTGCTCGTCGGCGACGACCCGAGCCGTACCCGGATCGAGCCACT
Source organism: Streptomyces sp. NPDC086777 (assembly GCF_040702065.1). Lineage (NCBI taxonomy): Bacteria > Bacillati > Actinomycetota > Actinomycetes > Kitasatosporales > Streptomycetaceae > Streptomyces > Streptomyces sp. NPDC086777. Next base: position 29,067 of record NZ_JBFBJI010000020.1, read on the forward strand.
GGGGGTGGGGGAGGGCTGGGCGGCCTCCCGGCACGCGGCCGGGGCGGGCGCCCGGGTGACCAGTGCGGTGCTCGTGCACGGGTCGGCCGAGGTACGGGCCTTCCTGGTCGCGGGGGCGCGGCCCGGGACCCCGGTCCGGGTGACCGGGTGGGCGGCCCCCGAGGGGTTCCGGGCCGAACTGCTGCCCGCCGTGGGCCTTGACGACGCGCTGAGCGGGGTCACGGGAGAGGACGCGACCCTGTTCGTCGCGCTGGGCAGGCTCACCGGGGCGGTGGACGCCGAGCCGCTGGGTGAGACGGTGACCGTCCGCGCCGCAGGGGAGCGGGAACTGACGGTGCGGTGGCGCGGCGGCCCCGGGCTCCGGGTCCGGTGGCACGACTCGGGCGTGGACGTGGAGCACACGGCGGAGAGCTGAGCCGCCCCGGCCGTGCTGCCGATCCGCAGGCGGACGTCGTCCCTACTCCCGGTCGGTGCCGAGGGCGTTGCGCAGGAACGTCGTGGCCTGGTCGATGGCACCACGGGTGGCCTCGGAGCGGCTGAGCGAGTTGAGCATCATGAAGTCGTGGACCGTGCCGTCGTAGCGCACCGTGGTCACCGGGACGTCGGCCGCGCGGAGCTTGGCGGCGTACGCCTCGCCCTCGTCGCGCAGCACGTCGGCCTCGTCGACGATCAGCAGAGCCGGCGGCAGGTCGGAGAGCTGCTCGGTGGTGGCCTGGTTGGGCGAGGCGGTGATCTCCGCGCGCTGGTCCGGGTCGGTCGTGTAGGCGTCCCAGAACCACTCCATCAGCTTGCGGCTCAGGTAGTAACCGTCGGCGAACTGGTCGTAGGAACCGGTGTTCATGGCCGCGTCCGTGACCGGGTAGTACATCGACTGCTGGATGAACGTGACGTCACCGCGTTCCTTGGCCATGAGGGCGAGCGCGGCCGTCATGTTCCCGCCGACCGATTCCCCGGCCACCGCCATGCGCTGTGCGTCCAGCCCCTTGGCGGCCCCCTCGCGGACGATCCACTGCGCGGTGGCGTAGCCCTGCTCGATGGCCACCGGGTAGCGGGCCTCGGGCGACGGCGTGTACTCCACGAAGACCACGGCCGCGCGGGCGCCGACCGCGATCTCCCGCACCAGACGGTCGTGGGTACCGGCGTTGCCGAGGACCCAGCCGCCGCCGTGCATGTACAGCACGACGGGCAGCATTCCGGTGGCGCCCTGCGGTTTGACGATCCGTGCCCGTACGTCGCCCACGGCGGCCGGCACGGTGATCCATTCCTCGTCGACCGGCAGTTTGTCGATCGGCGCGGCCTGGAGGTCGTCGAGGACCTTGCGCGCCGCGGCGGGGTCCAGCTCGTACAGGAACGGGTGGTGGGAGGTCGCTTCGGCGAGATCCCGTGCTTCGGGTTCGAGGACGATGGGGGCGATCTGGTCAGCCATGGGAGTGCTCCCTGGAAATCCGAGAACGGCATGGTCGGGAAGTCCGGGAAGGGCATGGGGGCCGGGCACGCCAGGCCGGCGCGCACCGCGACGCGACGGCGCCGATGCGGTGGCCGGCGGAACCTGCGCCCTGGGTCAGCCCCTCGGTGACGACCTCTCTCCACCATAATCACGGCTTCTCCCTCGCTGCATTCCCGGTGTGCGGCCGGTCGCTCTGCGTCGCCCCCCGCTCTGCCGCGCGCGGTCCGGCTCCGTCACCCGGTCGCGAGCAGTGCCCGCGCGACCCGGTCGGCGAACCCGGCCGGGTCCTCCAGGACGCCGAGGTGGCCGCCGGGGAACTCGGTGAAGGCCGCGCCGGTGTGCTCGGCGACGGACTCCGCGGTGCGGTGGAGGAGTTGGCCTTTCGAGTCGATCCCGGCAGCGATCGTGAGGCGGCGCAGGGCGGCCGGCGGCCGGTAGGCGGTGAAGGGGCCGAGGACGTGATCGAGGAAGACGGCCATCGGGGTCCCGGGGGCCGGGCGGGAGCCGCCGAGCTGCTCGACGAGCTCGGCGCGCAGCCGCTCGCCGTCCGGCAGCAGCGTGACGCACGGCGGCTCGTGCGCGACGACGTGCCGGAGCCGGTCCGGGTGGCGGGCCGTCAGGTCGAGGGCGGCGATGCCGCCGGAGCTGGTACCGAACACGTACGCCGACTCGCCGGGCGCCCGTACCTCCGCCAGCACCCGGTGCGCGCCCTCGCTCCAGTCGCGCACGGTCTGGTCGGCGACCGGGTCCCCGAGGCGGCCGTGGGCGAGGCCCAGCGGGTCGTACGTCACGACCGTGAAGTGCGGGGCGAGCCGCTCCGTGAAGGGGCCCAGGCCCATCGGGTGCCCGGCCCCGCCGGGGAGCACGAGCAGGACGGGGCCACTGCCGGTGACGTCGTAGTGCAGGTCAGACATGGTGGTCGGGTTCCTCACGGGGCCAGTTCTCGAGTGCGACGTGCAGGGCGTCGACGGCCCGTTCCCAGGAGGCGCGGACCTCGCGCGGCGCGTTGAAGCCGCCCGAGGCCTCCAGGGCGCAGTAGCCGTGGAAGGTGGCGCGCAACAGGCGTACGGCGTCGGTGAGATCGGGCTCGGCGAGGCCGTAGCCGCGCAGCATGCCGTAGGTGATCTCCACCGTGCGGCGCATGGCGCGGTTCTCGGGGTCGACGAGGGCGGGGTCGATGCGGATCCCGGTGGCCGCGTAGCGCCCGGGGTGGGCGAGCGCGTACGCGCGGTAGGCGTCGGCGTAGGCGGCCAGCGCGTCCCGTCCGGACCGGCCGGCCACGGCGACGGCGATCCCGTCGATCATCTCGCCGCCGGCCAGCAGGGCCAGCCGGTGGCGCAGGTCCTGGAGGCCGCGGACGTGCGCGTAGAGGCTCGCGTCCCGCACGCCGAAGCGGCGGGCCAGCGCGGACAGCGAGACCTGCTCGAAGCCGGCCTCGTCGGCCAGCTCGGCCGCCGCCGCGACCAGCCGGTCGGCGGTGATTCCGGCACGTGCCATGTGGACGCCTCCCTAGGGTTCCTAACAGTAATCCTAGAGCCCCTAGGTTTTGGTGCGCGAGCGATTATGGTGCCCGCCGGGCGGCACGCGTGTGTGGAGCGGCGCCGGTGCCGTGCGGGCGGAGGTCAGCCGTTCACCCCCGTGTAGTGCCCGAGCGCCCACCGCCACAGCCACCGCGACGCCAGGTAGGCCAGCAGCCCGACCAGGGGCGAGGCGGCCGCCAGCCAGTAGGGGACCACGGCGGAGTGGCCGTGTCCGGTGAGGACCGCGGCCGGGAGATAGGCGACGAAGGCCAGCGGAAGCCCGTAGGTCAGCAGTCCGCCGACCGCCCTGGGCAGCACGTTCAGCGGGTAGCTGCCGAAGGTGCCGAGGAGTTCCTCCAGCCAGCGGCTCCAGTAGTCGGCGGCCGGGTAGCGCAGCGAGGCACAGGCGACCACCGTGAACAGGGCCGCCTCCAGCAGCATTCCGCCCAGCACCGCCGCGATCAGGTACGAGACGCGGCCCGCCGACCAGTCGAGGTGACTGCGGCCGAGCGCGCCCGCCATCAGGCCGGCGGCCACCGTCAGGTCGCCGATCGCGTTGGTGGGGAAGTACTCCAGCTGCACCTGCCGGTGGACGGGCAGCGGACGCAGGAGGTAGGCGTCGATCCGGCCTTCCTGGATGTACCGGCCCACCCCGTGCACCCGGCCCAGCAGCAGCACGAACAGACCGTGCGCGAGCATCCGCGTGGCCGGGATGAGCAGGACGTCCGAGCTGTCCCAGCCGCCCATCCCGGTGAACCGCGTGAGCAGCACCGTGGCGAACACGATCACCGACACCTGCCAGACCGCGCCGATCGCGATCATCATCAGGAACTCGGTGCGGTACTCCAGCTGCGCACGGAAGTTGAGGCGCGTGATGCGCCAGGCGATCCGGACGGCGTTCAACGGCCTCAGCCTCCCTGGGAGATGACACGGCGGGCGGCTCGCCGCCACACGAAGCGGGTGAAGAGGTGCAGCGCCACGACCCAGCCGGCCTGGACGCCGAGCTGCAGACCGGCGTCCGACAACGGGATCCGGCCCACGTACAGGGACAGCGGCACACTCAGCGTCGCCTGGAAGGGCAGGAAGGAACTGAGCGTGATGAACCAGTGCGGGAAGAACCACAGCGGGGCGTACACCCCGGACAGCAGGTTCTGCGCGAAGACCAGGATGAGCATCGCGGCGCTGTTGCGCAGCGTCCAGAAGCAGAACTGGTCGATGAGGAGCATGACGTAGTACAGGACCAGCTGACCGAGCAGCAGACTGAGCGCGAACACCGCGGCCACCGCCGCCGAGCCCGGGGGATCCACCACCCCGACCGCCAGGCAGACCGCGTATCCCGCCGCCGCCCAGGCCAGCCCGTACAGTTGCTCGCCGACCGCGCGCAGTGCGTGATAGCGCTGGGGCGGCAGCGGCCGCAGGTACCAGTAGACGATCGTGCCGAAGTGCATGTGCTGCATGACCGAGTCCCGGCCCGCGTACTGGTCCAGCTCCCGCAGCCGGGAGGCGAGCACGGCCAGCACCGCGTAGGTGACCGCCTGCCCGCGGTCCAGGCCCGCGGTCGTACCCGACTGGGCGTACAGGCCGCGCCACAGCGAGGCGACCAGCACCACCTGCACGGTCAGCCGCAGCAGGACCCCGGTCATCCGGGGCGGGGTGTACAGCTCGCCCAGCGGGGTGACCCGCGCGGCGCGCCAGGCGTAGGGGAGGGCCATCTCAGGCCGCCTCGGCCTTGGCCTGCACGTAGGCCGCCCGCATGACGTCCTCCAGGTCCGCCTCGTCCACCGCGACGCCGGTCACCTCGTACCGCTCGATGACCTGCTTCAGCGCCTCGTGGACCGTGGGCGCGCCCGCGCCGTCCGGGCCGAACACCACCTGCGGGCCCGCCCGGTCGACCACGGCGATGCCGGGCAGCGGGCCGACCGGGGTGTGCGCGTCGGCGAGGGTGGCCCGCACCTGCCACGTCGAGCCGAACCGGCGGCGCATCTCGTCCAGGGTGCCGTCCAGCACCAGCCGGCCGTGGTTGACCAGCACCACCCGCTCGGCGAGCCGCTCGACCTCGGTCATGTCGTGCGTGGTCAGCAGCACGGTACGGCCGCGCTCGGTCACCTGGTACCGCAGGAACTCGCGGACCTGCTCCTTGACCACCACGTCCATGCCGATGGTCGGCTCGTCCAGGAAGACGACGGGCGGATCGTGCAGCAGGGCGGCGGCCAGGTCGCAGCGCACCCGCTGGCCGAGCGAGAGGTGCCGCACCCGGGTGTCCCAGAAGGCGGAGAGCTCCAGAAGGTCGTCGAACTCCCGTAGGCGTGCCGCGTGTTCGGCCTTCGGTACCTCGTAGATGTCGCGCAGGATCGCGAACGACTCGCGCACCGGCAGGTCCCACCACAGCTGGGTCCGCTGCCCGAACACCGCTCCGATGTTGCGGGCGTTGCGCTCCCGTTCCCGGTACGGCACCACGCCCGCGACCCGGGCCTCGCCGGAGGTCGGGGTGAGGATGCCGGTGAGCATCTTGATGGTGGTCGACTTGCCCGCGCCGTTCGGGCCGAGCAGGGCGAGGAGTTCGCCCGGGGCGACGTCGAAGGTGATGTCGGAGACCGCGTGTTTCTCGACGCGCTCGGGGTTGACCAGGGATCGCAGGGCGCCCGCGAAACCCGGGCGCCGGACGGTGGTGTGGAAGGTGCGGGACAGACCGCGGACCTCGATGTTTCCGGCCACGCTGGGGGACCCTCTCGTTCCGTGCACGACGTACGGCCGGTCGGCTTGTGAGGCCGACCGGCCGCGGATACGCCACGACGGTCGCAGAGCGCCGAGGAGCCCGGCAATGGATTAATCGACCCGCGATTTGGACTATTCGATCACCGCGTCGAGGGCCGGGACGGCGGGAGCGGTCAGCGGGAGGCCGGCACGGTGCGGCCCGGGCGTCCCGCGTTGCGCAGGCCCACCGACCGCAGCGCGCCCTCCAGGGCGAACGTGGCCGCGCCCAGGCAGACCGGGTCGGTGGGGATGGGGGAGAGGACGATCTCGGTGGCGGCGAACGGCCGCCCGAGCGCGTGCCGCCGGACCGCCTCGCGCACCTCCGCCAGCAGCGGCTCGCCGAGCCGGCGGGCCACCCAGCTGCTGAGCACGACCAGTTCGGGGTTGAGCAGGTTGACCAGGTTGGCGATCCCGGCGCCGATGTAACGGGCCGTGTCCCGGACGACCGCGACCGCGACCGGATCGCCCTCCGCCAGGCCCCGGGCCAGCGCGCCCACGGTGGCCGTCTGGTCCTCCGGGTGCAGCAGCGGGCTCTCCGGGCTCCGCTCGCGCAGGTTCAGCATGATGCCGGGGGCGCCGACGTACGTCTCGACGCAGCCGTGGTTGCCGCAGTGGCACGGCCGCCCGTCCAGGACGAGCGTCGTATGACCCCACTCCCCGGCGCTGTTGCTGACCCCCCGGTGCAGCCCCCCGCCGATCGCGAGCCCGGCGCCGACGCCCGTGCCGAGGTTCACCACCACGGTGTCCCCGCGCCCGCGCGCCGCCCCGAACCACTGCTCGGCCACCGCACACGCCCGCAGCGGGTTGTCCAGGTGCAGCGGGTAGGCGACGTGCTCGGCGAGCAGGTCGAGCAACGGCACGTCGTGCCAGTCCCAGTTGGGCGCGTACTCGGCGATGCCGGTGGCCCGGTCCACCTGCCCCGGCACGCTCACCCCGACGCCCAGCACCCGCGCGCCCTCGACGCCGGCCTGCGCCACCACCGCGCCGACCGCCGCGGCCACCTGGCCCACCACCTGCTCCGGCCGGTTCTCACCGGTCCGCATGTCCTCCTCGGCGCGGGCCAGCACGTTCAGGGCGAGGTCGAACAGCTCGACGTGGACGTACGTCTCCGCTATGTCGACGCCGATCAGCGCGCCCCCCGAGGCGTTGACCGCGACGAGCCCCCGGGGCCGGCCGCCGGCCGAGTCCTCGAAGCCCACCTCCGTGATCATCCGCAGCTCCAGCAGCTCCCCGACGAGGGTGGCGACCGTCGCCAGGCTGAGCCCGGTGACGGCCGCCAGCTCCTGCCGGGAGGTGGGAGACTCGGCGATGATGTGCCGCAGTACCTCGTAGCGGTTCGCGGTGCGGATGTCACGTGATGTGTGCTTCACGCGGCGCAACGCTATGGCCTGGGAAGCGCTTTCGACAAGGCATTACGTTAAGGGTTTGATTAAGTCGGGCGGGCCGACTCCGTCAGCCGTCCAGGAGATCCGCCACGAAGGGGTTCGTGAACTTCCCGTCGGGGTCCAGGTCCCGGGCCAGGGCGCGGAAGTCGCCGAGGCGCGGATACCGTTCGCGCACCTCCGCCGCCGGGACGGCGAAGACCTTGCCCCAGTGCGGCCGCGGGCCGAACGGTTCCAGCGCCTCCTCCAGTCCGCGCACCACCGGCAGCACGGCCGCCAGGTCGTCCACCCAGGTGAAGTGCAGGGCGACCGAGTCCCGGCCGTGGGCGGGGCTGAGCCACTGCGGATCGGCGGCGATCGTCCGCACCTCGCAGGTCTGCAGGACCGGGGAGACCGTCCGCCGGACCGCGTCCACGGCGTGCAGGGCCTCCAGGGCCGTCGCCCTCGGCAGCAGGTACTCGGACTGGAGCTCGTCGCCGCTGCTCGGCGTGAACTCCGCCCGGAAGTGCGGCAACCGCTCGTGCCACGGCCCCGCCACCCCGAACTGCTGGGTGCAGTTCCCGGCCGGCATGCCCGGCACCGGGTGCATCGCCTCGGTCGCGGGCGCGGCCCACTCGAACTCCGTGGCGGGCCGGTCGGTGCGCCGCTTCACCCACACCTGCCGGAAGCCCGGCTCCCGCCAGTCGGTGAACAGGCTGACGCTGTACGCGGCGCCGGAGACCGCCGGGAAGTCCAGGCCGTCCAGGGGGAGTTCGGTGTACACGGTCTGCGCCATGTCGTACGCCGGCTCCAGGTCCAGGGTGAGCGCGGTGACGGCTCCCAGCGCCCCCAGGGAGGTCACCGCCCCCTCGAACCCCGCCTCCCCGCGCGCGATCCGCGCCGTCGAGCCGTCGGCGAGGACCAGCTCCACCTCCCGCACCGGCGCCGCGAGCGACCCGTTGCCCACGCCCGAGCCGTGGGTGCCGGTGGCGACCGAACCGGCCACCGAGATGTGCGGCAGCGAGGCCATGTTGGGCAGCGCGAGGCCGTGCGCGTGGACCGCGCGGGCCAGCTCGGCGTACCGCACCCCGCCCGCGACCCGGACCGTACGGGCCGCCGTGTCCACCTCGATCACCGGCGGCAGCCCGGCGAGTGAGACCAGCACGCCGTCCGGGCCCGGGTCGGCGATGCGGTTGAAGGAGTGCCCGCTGCCCAGCACCCGTACCCGCGCACTGCCGGCCACCAGCGACCGCAGCGCGTCGAGGGAGTGCGGGCGGTGGAACTCCTTGGCGGTGTACGTGATGTTGCGTGCCCAGTTGGTGACCGTCCGTGTCGGATCCGTCATCTCTGCCGTCCTGTCCATGTCGTTCGCCGGAGAGTGCCGGCCGTCCTGATGAGCAGTGTCCGTCCCCGCCGGGCAGTGCCTGTCCATTGACCCTCTCATTCGCCGAGACCTACGGTAGAGACCGGTTGCTATCCGCGCGCCACCGAGCCGGAAGGTCACTTCCTTGCCCGAGCGTCCCCAGGCACTCTTCGCCATGACCGCCCAGAACGTGCCGCACATCTTCCCGCCGGAGGTGCTCACGCGCCTGCGCGAGTACGTAGAAATCGATCCCACTCTGGTGGCGCAGGACTTCACCGACCCCCGGGTACGGGAGACGCTCGCCCGCACCGAGGTCCTGGTCACCGGCTGGGGGTGCCCGGTCCTGGACGCGGCCGCCCTGGACGCGGCGCCGAGACTGCGGGCGGTGCTGCACGCGGCCGGCTCGGTCAAGGGCTTCACCACGCCCGAGGTGTGGCGGCGCGGCGTCGTCGTCTCCTCGGCCGCCGCCGCCAACGCGCTGCCGGTCGCCGAGTACACCCTGGCGATGATCCTGCTCGCCGGGAAGGGCGTCTTCGCCTTCCGCGACCTGCTCCGCGACCGCCGGGCCTTCCCCTACGGCGACATCGTCCCAGGCATCGGCAACTTCCGGCGCCGGGTCGGCGTCGTCGGCGCCTCCCGCATCGGCCGCCGCCTCATCGAACTCCTCCGCCCCTACGACCTGTCGGTCGCCCTCGCCGACCCCTACGTGGACGAGGCGGAGGCCGCCCGGCTCGGCGTCCCCCTGCTGCCCCTCGACGACCTGCTGCGCACCTCGGACGTCGTCACCGTGCACGCCCCGCAGACCCCGGAGACCCGGCACCTCGTCGGCGCCCGCGAACTCGCCCTGATGCCGGACGGATCGGTACTGATCAACACCGCGCGCGGCTCCCTCCTCGACCACGACGCCCTGGTCGAGGAGGTGCGTACCGGCCGTCTGACCGCGATCCTCGACGTGACCGACCCCGAGCCGCTGCCCGCCGACTCCCCTCTGTACGACCTCCCGGGCGCCTTCCTCACCCCGCACCTGGCCGGCTCGCAGGGCAACGAGGTGGCACGGCTCGGCCTCACCGTCGTGGAGGAGGCCGGCCGGCTGCTCGCCGGCGCCGGTCTCCTGCACGCCGTCGACCACTCGGCCCTGGAGCGGGCCGCGTGACGGGCCGACCGCCGGGTGCCCCCGGCGGTCTCGTAGGGTGACCTGAACACATGACGAGGGGGAGCCGAGCGGTGGCGAAGCGGACACAGCCGGCGCCGAACGGAGACGCCTCGACGGTGCGGGACGTCGCCGCGCGGGCCGGGGTCTCCGCGTCGACCGTCTCCCGGGTCCTCGGCGGCACCTACCCGGTGGCCGCCGCCACCCGCGCTCGGGTCCTGAAGGCCATGCGCGAGCTGGACTACGTGGTCAACGCGCACGCCCGCGCCCTCGGCGGCGCCACCAACAACACGGTCGCCTTCGTCGTCGACGATGTCACCGGCCCCTTCTACGCGCACATCGCCCGCGGGGTCGAGGAGCAGGCCTCGGCGGAGAACCGGCTGTGCATGCTGTGCACCACGCACGGCGACCCGCGCCGCATCCTCGCCGTCGTGGAGACCATGCGGGAGCAGCGGGCCGACGCGGTGATCGTGGTGGGCGGCGCCCTGCAGGACAAGGCGTACCACGACCGGATGACCCACTTCGCGCACGCACTGGACCGGTCCGGCTCCCGGCTGGTCCTGGTCGGCCGCCCGCCGCTCGGCCCCGGTGTGCCGGCCACGGTCGTCGACTACGACAACGAGGGCGGCGCCTTCGCCCTCACCGGCCACCTCCTCTCCGGCGGCCACCGGCGCATCGCCTACCTCGGCCGCGTCCCCGGACTGTCCACCAGCGCCCAGCGCATCGCCGGCTTCACCCGCGCCCACGAACTCCTCGGCCTCGCCCCGGACCCCGGCCTGATCCTCGACGGCGTCTTCTCCCGCTCCTACGGCTACCGGGCGACCCGTGAACTCCTCTCCTCCGGGCGGGACCTCACCGCGATCTTCGCGGCCACCGACATGATCGCCACCGGAGTGATCCAGGCCCTGCGGGAGTCCGGCCGCCGCATCCCCGACGACATCGCCGTGGCCGGCTACGACGACATCCCGGTCGCCCGCGACGTCTACCCGCCCCTCACCACGGTCCACGTACCCCAGGAGGAACTGGGCCGTGCCGCCGTCCGCCTGGCCCTGCACCGCGACGAGCTGCCGGACGGGCAGCATCTGGTGCTGGGCACCCATGTGGTGCTGCGGGAGTCGACCCGGCGGGCTGCCGGCGCCCGAGCACCGGGCGCTTCGGATGCGGATTTCGTTGCCTGACGTGCAGCTCATTGCTGTGATCGTTGATTGTGTAGCCATGATGCCGCGATATCGGTAGCGTGCGCGTATGACGCCCGACCCGCTGCCCGCACGCCTCCCGGCCACCGACCTCACCCGCCATCGCCGGCTGCGCGAGCAGGGCAGCCTCGACCGGGCCGATCTGGAGGCGATCCTCGACGCCGGGTTCGTCTGCCATCTGGGGGTGGTGGTGGAGGGGCGTCCGCTGGTCGTGCCGACGGTGTACGGGCGGGACGAGCGGCAGCTGTACCTGCACGGCTCGGTCGCCAGCCGCAGCCTCACGGGCGGGACCCCGGTGTGCGTGACGGTGACGCACGTCGACGGCCTGGTGCTGGCGCGTTCCGTCTTCGAGCACGGGGTCAACTACCGCAGCGCGGTGATCCACGGCACGGCCCGCAAGGTGACCGACCCGGAGGAGAAGCTGGCGGGGCTGCGCCTGCTCACCGATCACACGGCCCCGGGCCAGTGGTCGTACGCCCGGCTGCCGAACCGCAGGGAACTCGCCGCCACCACACTCCTCGCCCTCTCCCTGGAAGAGGCCTCCGTAAAGATCCGTACCGGCGCGCCGGAGGACGGCGATGGACCGGACGCGGAACTGGGGCTGTGGGCCGGCGTCCTGCCGCTGACCTCGGCCTGGGGTGCGCCGGTGACGGACCCCGCACTGCCCCCGAACACCCCCGTACCGGGACACATCGCGCGCCGAGAGGGGACCCGGCACGGGTGACGGCGGAGCGGGGGCATACCGTGAGGAGCTGAACGCCTGAGCCGGGAGGAGACACGGGATGGGCAGCCGTACCGCGCTGGTCGAGGATCTGATGGAGAGGTTCCCGCACGTACCGAGGGAAGCCGTCTTCAAGGAGGACCTGCTCCGGGGCGGTGTGGCCTTCGACCCGTCCGCGCTGAGCGACAACGAGAGCGGCGAGGTGAAGCCGAAGTCGTACTTCATCTTCTCCTTCGACCACGGCACCCTGCCCGAACTGGGCGAGGCGGCGCTGCGCCGGCCGCCGGAGGAGATCATCCTCACCGGTGGGCCCTACGACCTGCGCCGGACCGTGGTGTCGGTGCGGGTGAACCCCACCTCGCCGTACCGGGTCGCCGCCGACGCGGAGGGCGTGCTCGGGCTCTACCTCGACGGGAAGCGGATCGCCGACGTCGGCGTGCCGCCGATGCCGGAGTACTACCGGCACAAGCTCTCCAACGGGAAGTCCGTGATGGAGGTCGCCCCGACCATCCAGTGGGGCTACCTGATCTACCTCACCGTCTTCCGGGTCTGCCAGTACTTCGGCGCCAAGGAGGAGTGCCAGTACTGCGACATCAACCACAACTGGCGCCAGCACAAGGCGGCCGGCCGGCCGTACACGGGCGTGAAGGACGTCGAGGAGGTCCTCGAAGCCCTGGAGATCATCGACCGCTACGACACCGCCAAGGCGTCCACCGCCTACACGCTGACCGGCGGCGCGATCACCAAGACCGTCTCCGGGCGCGACGAGGCCGACTTCTACGGCCACTACGCCAAGGCCATCGAGGAGCGGTTCCCGGGCCGGTGGATCGGCAAGGTGGTCGCGCAGGCGCTGCCGCGGGACGACGTGCAGCGGTTCAAGGACTACGGCGTGCAGATCTACCACCCCAACTACGAGGTGTGGGACGAGTACCTGTTCAAGATGTACTGCCCGGGCAAGGAGCGGTACGTCGGCCGGGACGAGTGGCACAAGCGGATCCTGGACTCCGCCGAGATCTTCGGCGCGCGGAACGTGATCCCCAACTTCGTGGCGGGCGTCGAGATGGCCGAGCCGTTCGGGTTCAAGACCGTCGACGAGGCGATCGAGTCGACCACCGAGGGGCTCCGCTTCTTCATGTCGCACGGCATCACGCCCCGCTTCACCACCTGGTGCCCGGAGCCGACCACCCCGCTCGGCAAGGCCAACCCGCAGGGCGCCCCGCTCGAGTACCACATCCGGCTGCTGCAGGCCTACCGCCAGACGATGGAGGACTTCGGGCTCTCCTCCCCGCCCGGCTACGGCCCGCCCGGACCCGGCCGTGCCGTCTTCTCGGTCAGTTCCTTCATGGACAGCCTGCCGGCCAAGGAGCCGACGGAGGTGTGACGCCGGGCGGGCGCAGGCGACTTCCGGGAACGGTGAGTCGAAACGCGGTCGCTGTCCGTACTAGGGGACGGAGTTGTCGGTCACGGCGGGTACGAGGGTGCTCTCCGGCGGGCAGGCGCAGCGGTTGACGTGACACCGGGGACCGGTGGTACGGGTGACGGTGAGAATCCGTGGCACGACCACCGGTAAGCGGTTTCGCACATGCTGCTTGTCAGTTGTGCAGGAGACGTGAAAAGCTCGGGCCCTGCCGTGAGGTTCCCCCCAACTCCGTTGCCGATACGGTGAGTTGACCTCGCTTTGGATGCAGGAGACCCATGCCCGACCTGCCGACCCCTCAGGACGCCGCCGAGGCAGCGCTGTTCTCCGAATGCTGGGACGCGGTGCTCTCCTATGCCGACCTGTGCACGTCCGGCTCTCTGACGGCCAATCAACTGGCCACCGAGGCCTTCACGCTCGGCATGCGCGAGGCCCGGGAGTCGGACTTCGCGCCCATCCGCAGCTCCGGACGGCGCGCCGCCCGGCTGCCGATGATCCCGCTGCTGCTCACCGCCGTGCGCAACACGGCCGCCGGCTGGGAGTCCGGCGGGCTCGGGCACAAGCTCGACCCGGACCTCAGGCTGTGGCTCAACTCCGAGAAGGCCACGCGCTACACGGGCCCGCCGCTGCAGCGGCCCGTCGCGCTGCGCGGCCTGCGCGACATGCAGGAGGCCGACGCCTCGCTGCTGTGGCTGGCCGAGGTGGAGGCGCTGCCGCTGTCCTCCGTGGCGCGCCGGCTCGGTCTCGACCAGACCCTCGTCGCCCAGGAGCTGGAACAGGTGCGCGGCCTATTCCGCGACCGCTGCCACCGCGCCCATCTCGACACCCCGATGGCCGCCGAGTGCCGCAGCTACGCCCGGCTCCTCGACGCGGTCACCCGGTCCTCGGCGGCCGACACGCCCGACGACCTCTCCCGGCACCTCGCCACCTGTGTGCAGTGCGCCGAGGCCGCCGCCTGTCTGCGGCTGCACGGCGGCGGACTGCCCGCGGCGCTCGCCGGCGGGGTCATCGGCTGGGGCGGCCTCGCCTACCTGGAGCGCCGCCGCCGCGCCGCCGAGGTACGGCTCGGCCCGGGCCGCCCGGCCACCGCCGACGGCGACGGCGGCGACCCCGCCAAGGAGAGCGGCGCCGGGCGGGGCAAGGTGCTGCGCCACGGTCTGCTCGGCGCTGCGGTGCTGATCTCGCTGGTGGCGCTCGGCGTGTCGATGATGCCGATGGGCGGCGGCTCGGGCGACGACGCGACCGCCGCCTCCCACGACGACCGCCAGCCCGTCGCCGACCCCACCGTCGACGTCCCCTCGGCCGACCCGACCGCCACCCACACCGCCTCCGCCTCGGCGGCCCCCTCCGCCTCGGCCACCACCGGGAAACCTGGCCACAAGAACCCGGACCCGGAGCCCCAGGGCACCTCCTCGGCCACGGCGGGCACCGGCCGGCACGGCACCGCCTCCGCCCGCCCGACCACCCCCGCGGCGGCCGCCTGCCGGGTCTCCTACGACCTGGTCAACCAGTGGACCGACGGCTTCCAGTCCACCGTCACCGTCACCACCACGCAGGCCCTGACCGGCTGGCGGGTCCAGTGGTCCTTCCGGGACGGCCAGAAGGTCACCCAGATGTGGGACGCGACCGTCAGCCAGGACGGCGGCCGGGTCACCGCCGACGCCGCCGACTACAACCGGACGGTCGCCGCGAACGGCACCCTGTCCTTCGGCTTCCTCGGCACCTGGAGCGGCAGCAACTCGGCGCCGTACGCCTTCACGCTGAACGGCGACTCCTGCTCGCTGAACTGAGCGCGGGCGCCCGCACGACCGGCGGCCGGGAGGACCCAAGAGGGCGGGTCCGCCCGGCCGCTGACCGTCTGTCAGGCCTGTGGTGCCAAACCTGCGTTCAGCACTGCGACTTGTAGAAGAACTTGCTGACCGACGGCTCGTTCATGTTGTCCTTGGTGATCGCCACCATGTTGGTGCCGATCGACTTGCTGACCGACTTGCCCTCGAACGCGTTGGCGAGCTGGTCCACCGCCTGCCGGCCGATCGCCGCCGGGTCCTGGGCGACCAGCACCTGGAGGGTGCCCGCCTTCAGGGAGGCGATCTCGTCCGGCTCGGCGTCGAACGCGGCCACCTTGACCGCGCCCTCCTTGCCGGCCTGCTTCAGACCGGTGGCGATGCCCTGACCGGTGTTGGTGTTGCCCGCGAACACCCCGCCGAGGTCCGGGTGGGCGGCGAGCGTCGACTGGATCTGGGAGGCCGCGGTGGCCGGCAGGTCGTTGTCGTACAGCGTGGGCAGCACCTTGATGCCCGGGTACTTGCCCATCTCCGCGGTGAAGCCCTTGATCCGCGCGTCGGTCGTCGACACACCGGGCTTGACGCTGATGACGATGACCGAGCCCTTCTCGTTCATCAGCTTGGCCAGCGCGTCGGCGGCGACCCGGCCGCCCTTCTCGTTGTCCGACGAGATCCGGGTGATGCCGACCGACGTGTCGGTCACCGTCGTGTCCACCAGCGCCACCTTGGTGCCGGCCGACTGGATCTGCTTGAGCGACGGCGTCAGCGCGCTGGTGTCGACCGGCGAGATGAGCAGCCCGTCGGGCCGGGACGCGGCCGTCGAGTCGAGCAGCGGCCGCTGCACCGACACGTCCCACTGCGCGGAACCGTCGGCCGTGAAGTCCATCCCCTTGGCCTTGGCCTCCGCCTGCGCGGCACAGGTCATCGTGATGTAGAACGGGTCGCTCTTCACCCCGGTGATCAGCCGGACCTTCTTGCCCTTGGCGCTGCCCGAACCCCCCGAGCCGCCACCGTTGTCGGACGAACCGCACGCCGAGGCCCCCGCGCCGAGGGCCAGGACCGTGCCCACCGCGACCAGCAACCGACGCCTGCTGCGAATGTTCCCCATCACTGAGTCCTCCTTTGTCACGAGCGATTCCGTCATGCGCGTTCCCGGGTCTTCCTGCGCAGCTGGTCGATGTAGACCGCCACGACCAGCACCACGCCCACCGCCACGTCCTGCCAGTACTGCTGGACGCCGATCACGATCAGCCCGGTGGTCAGCACCGCCGGGATGAAGACACCGATCACCGTGCCCAGCACCGAACCCCGGCCGCCGAACAGGCTGGTGCCGCCGAGGACCACCGCGGTGATCACCTTGAGGTTGTCGGTGGAGTGCCCGGCGATCGACGTCGTGCCGTACGAGGCCAGCCACATCACCGCGCCGAGCCCGGCCAGCAGCCCCATCAGGCCGTACACCTTGACCAGTTGCCGGCCCACCGGAATGCCCGCCCGCCGGACCGCGGTCGGGTTCGACCCGATCGCGAGGGTGTGCTCGCCGAACCGGGTACCGGCCAGCACCGCGCCGAAGATCGCGGTCACCACGGCCGCCAGGATCACCATCCAGGGGATGCCCAGCACCTTGCCGAAACCGAGGCTGTTCTGCAGATGCGTGGAGGCCGCCCCGGCCGGGTCCTGGCCACCGGTGGCCAGTTCGGCGATCCCGAGGGCCGCGCCGAGCCCGCCCAGCGTCACGATCAGCGGCGGCACCTTGCCGGTCGCCACCACCGCACCCTGCAACGCCCCCCACGCCGTGCCCACCGCCAGCGCGATCAGGACGCAGACCGTGACCGTGCCCCAGCCCGAAGTCGCTCCGCCGTGATGGATGTTGTACTCGCCGGCCGCCACCGCGGCCAGCACCAGCACCGATCCGATCGACAGGTCGATGCCCGCCGTGATGATCACGAACGTCATACCGACGCCGAGCACCAGGTAGATGGCCGCGTTCACGGCGATCTGGGTGATGTCGTACGTGGTGAAGAACTTGCCCGGCGCCGCGATCGTGAAGACCAGGACCAGCGCCACCAGGATGACGAAGGTCCACAGTTCGTTGAGGGTCGCCGCGCGGCGCACCCAGTCGGGCACCGTGGACCGGCCGCCCACGGCCGCCGGGGCCTTCTCGCTCTGCGCCGTCATCGTGCGCCCTCCGCTTCCCCGGTGCCCTTCGGCCCGTCCAACGAGCCGGTCATCGCCCCGACCAGCTCCTCGATCGTCGTGTCGGTGGCGGTGTACGACGCGACGCGCCGGCCCAGCCGCAGCACCTCCACCCGGTCCGCGACCGACAGCACCTCGGGCATGTTGTGGCTGATCAGCACGACGCAGATGCCCCGGTCGGCGACCCTGCGGACGGTCTCCAGGACCCGGGCGCGCTGGACGACGCCCAGCGCCGCGGTCGGCTCGTCCATGAAGATGACCTTGTGGGCGAAGGCGACGGCACGGGCCACCGCGACGGACTGCCGCTGACCGCCAGACAACGTTGTCACAGCGGCCGTCACATCCTTCAGCTCCACACCGAGTTCGGCGAAGGCCTTGACCGCCTCCCGGCGCATCGCGGGCCGGTCGAGCACGCCGAGGCGCCCGAGCAGCCCCCCGCGCACCATCTCCCGGCCGAGGTAGAGGTTGGCCGCCGCGTCCAGGTCGGGCGCGAGCGACAGGTCCTGGTAGACGGTCTCCACGCCCTGCCGCTGGGCGTCCATCGGACCGGAGAACCGGACCGGTACGCCGTCCAGGCGGACCTCGCCGGCGTCGGGGGCGAGCACGCCCGACAGGACGTTCACCAGAGTGGACTTGCCGGCACCGTTGTCACCGATGAGGGCGACGACCTCGCCGGGGTATGCCGTGAAATCGGCGCCCGAGAGCGCCTGGACGTGGCCGAAGCGCTTGACCACCCCATGTGCCGTGAGCAGTGGTTCCCTTGCAGAGGCCATGTTGTGCCTTCTGGTTGGTATCGTTAACAGCTTGGCTGATTCTTGGGGCGTCCACAGCGGGGTGTCAAGGGTGGTGCAGCCGGTCGCCGAGGGCGCTGGTCGTCGTCTCATCTCCTGCTGTCCGCAAGGCTGTTGACACGCGTGCGAGTTGGTAACGTTAACGAGTCGACGCTCAACCGTGACGCAGGTGGAGGACGTGGCGTGGCAGCCACCCGGCCGACCATGAAGGACGTTGCCGCGGAAGCGGGCGTCAGCACGATGACGGTGTCCCGCGTCGTCAACGGCGATTCGGCCGTCGCTCCGCGGACCGCCGCGCGGGTGGAGGCGGCGGTCCGCAAGCTCGGCTACCAACGCGACGACGTGGCACGGCAGTTACGGCGCACCCACGAACTGAGCCAGATCATCGGCCTGTTGGTCGACGATGTGACCGACCCCTTCATGGCCGCGGTCGCCTCCGCCGCCGAGGACGTCGCCCGGCAGCGCGGCAGCATCATGCTCATCGGCTCCAGCCGCGCCGACCTGCGCCGCGAGCGCGAGGTGATCGCGGCGTTCACCGCCCGCCGCGTCGACGGCCTGATCCTCACCCCGGCCGCAGGCAGCCACCGCTTCCTGCGGCCCGCGCAGGCGCAGGGCACGAAGATCGTGTGCGTCGACCGGGCGGCAACCGGTCTGGACGTGGACGCCGTGGTGGTCGACAACTTCGGCGCGGTGCGCGGGGCCGTGGGGCAGTTACTGGCGCACGGCCACCGCAGGATCGCCTACATAGGCGACACACCGAGGATCTGGACATTCGGCGAACGCCGGCGGGGCTATCTCGCGGCGCTGGCGGCCGCGGGCATCACGGCCGACCCCGCGCTGCTCAGGGACGGCGTGCGCACCGGCCCGGAAGCGGCCGCGGCGGTCACCGGGATGCTGGCGCTGCCCGACCCCCCGACGGCCCTCCTCGCCGGCAACGAACTGCTCGCCTTCGGCGCCCTGACCGCGGCCCCCGGCGATCTCGCCTTCGTCGCGTTCGACGACTTCGACCTCGCCGCCCGGCTGACCCCGCCCGTCACGGTCATCGCCCAGGACCCGGTCGCCCTCGCCACCAGCGCGGCCCACCTCCTCTTCGCCCGCATCCACGGCGACGTCTCACCCCCACGCACCGTGGTCATGCCGACCCGCCTGATCCGACGCGGCTCCGGGGAGATCCCCGGACCGTTCGCAGCCCGAAGCTGACACGGGGACCTCCGGTCACCGGCCGGGTACGGGTCGGTGGACGCGGGCCGCCCGTCGGCGCGATGGTGCGTGCCGGGGTGTGGGGGCGCCGGGTGCGCGCCGGTGGGGGCGGGACGCGCAGTTCCCCGCGCCCCTGACGGGGCCCGATGGTGCGTGCCGGGGTGTGGGGGTGCCGGGTGGGCGCCGGTGGGGGCGGGTCGCGGAGTTCCCCGCGCCCCCGACGGGGCGCGGGGAACTGCGCGATCGGCCACGATGGTGCGCGGGTGGGGGGGACGGCCTGGCGTGCCCCCAAGGAGGGGAACTGCGCGGCCGCCGCGGCGGAGCCTCAGTTGGCCGGGGTGCGGCGGCCGCCTCGGCGGCCGGAGCCGTGGCCGTTCTTGTCGGCGGCGCCGCCGGCCGGCGCGCGTCGCCGGGACCCGCGGTCCTCCTTGCCGGCGGCGTTCCCGGAGGCCGTACCGCCCGCGGCTCTGCGGTCGGCACCCCGGCCACCCGCCGCGGCGGCGGCATCCCCCCTGGCCCCCGCGGTCCCCTTGCGGCCGGTCGCCGTTCCGGCGGCACCGCCGGAACGACGGCGCCGGCCTCCGGACCTGGCGGCGGTCTTCTGGTCCGCGCGGGGCCCCGCGGGAGCTGTCGGCTGCGGCACCTCGATGACGACCGGCACCCCGGACGGCTCGCGGGCGCCGGTGAGCGTGGTCAGCTCGGCGTCGCTCGACGCGATGCGGGCCGTACGGGGTCGGATGCCCGCGTCCGACATGAGCCGGGTGACGTCCCGCTTCTGCTCGGGCAGCACCAGCGTGACCACGCTGCCCGAGCCCCCGGCGCGGGCCGTACGGCCGCCCCGGTGGACGTAGTCCTTGTGGTCGGCCGGCGGATCGACGTTCACGACGAGGTCGAGGTCGTCGATGTGTATGCCCCGGGCCGCGACGTTCGTCGCCACCAGCGCGGTCACCTGGCCGTTCCTGAACTGCTCCAGCGTGCGGTTGCGCTGCGGCTGGGAGCGCCCGCCGTGCAGCGCCGCCGCGCGGACGCCGACGGCGAGGAGCCGCTTGGCGAGCCGGTCGGCGGACCTCTTGGTGTCCAGGAAGAGGATGACCCGGCCGTCGCGGGCTGCGATGCGGGTGGTGACGGCCTTCTTGTCGGTCTCGTCCTGGACGTGCAGGACGTGGTGCTCCATCGTGGTGACCGCCCCCGCGGACGGGTCCACGGAGTGCACCACGGGATCGGTCAGGAACCGCTGCACCAGCCGGTCGATGTTGCGGTCCAGGGTGGCCGAGAAAAGCAGCCGCTGCCCGTCCGGCCGTACCTGCTGGATCAGCTTGGTGATCTGCGGCAGGAAGCCCATGTCGGTCATCTGGTCGGCCTCGTCCAGCACCGTGATGCGGACGTCGCCGAGCACGCAGTCCCCGCGTTCCACGAGGTCGTTGAGCCGGCCCGGACTCGCCACGACCACCTCGGCGCCGCGCCGCAGGGTGGTGGCCTGCTTGGTGATCGACAGCCCGCCGACCACGGTGGCCACCCGGAGGTTCACCGCCGTCGCGTAGGGCGTCAGCGCGTCCGTGACCTGCTGGGCGAGCTCACGGGTGGGTACCAGCACGAGCGCGAGGGGCGCCTTGGGCCGCGCGCGCAGCCCTGCCGTACGGGCCAGCAGCGCCAGCCCGAACGCGAGGGTCTTGCCGGAGCCGGTGCGTCCCCGTCCCAGCAGGTCCCGGCCGGCCAGCGAGTTGGGCAGCGTGGCGGCCTGGATCGGGAACGGGGTGGTCACGCCCTGCGCGGTCAGCGTCTTCAGCAGCGCCGCGGGCATGTCCAGGGCGGCGAAGTCGTCGACGGCCGGAAGTCCGGGCGTCGTGTTCTCCGGCAGCCGGAACTCGCGCGCCGCCGCTCCGGACGGCGGGGACGCCGCGGAGGACGTGGACGACGAGGTGCGTCTGTTCGGCTTCTGGGGCCTGCGGGACATGCGGCTGTCTGCCTTCCTGGAACAGCACAAACCGGGGTCCGCACCATGACGATACGGACCCCGGCGGGTGGATGAGCGTCCGGCGATCAGGCGGGGACGATGTTCTCCGCCTGCGGGCCCTTCTGGCCCTGCGTGACGTCGAAGGAGACCCGCTGGCCCTCCTGGAGCTCACGGAAGCCCTGGGACTGGATGTTCGAGTAGTGGGCGAACACGTCCGGGCCGCCGCCGTCCTGCTGGATGAAGCCGAAACCCTTTTCGGCGTTGAACCACTTCACGGTTCCCTGTGCCATGACCTTCTCCGATCTTCAGGCAGAGGCCCCATCCGGAGATGCCGGTAAAAACAACTAATGCGCCTGCAGGAGAAACATTCCCGTCAGGCGCACATAGGTTCATGGGTACCACAACTGCAACTCGGTAAGCCTAGCACAACGTCACACCCGATCCGGAGCGCGCGTGGCCCCGGGCTGTCCGAGGCGCTCCGCGGCCGTCCACCGCGGAAGCATCACCAGCACCGTGCCCAGCGCCAGGCCCACGGCGGGCAGCAGGGGGAACCGCCCGTCGGGCGCGAAGCCCCGCACGGCGAAGCGGGCCAGGGCGGCGACGGCCATGGCCAGCCCGGCCCACAGCGGCCAGGCGCCGCGCAGGCCGGAGTCCGGGACGGTCCGCCCGTACAGCACGCCCAGCCCGCGCTCCAGCGGCCGGAGCGCGGCGACGACACCGGCCAGGACCGCGCCGAGCACCAGCAGCCACGGCACGCGCAGCGCCCACCACGCCGCGGACCCGAGCGCCGGCTCGGGCGCGAGGCCGGTCAGGTAGAACGCGGCGGCGACGATCAGCACCGGCAGCATGTGCCACAGGTACAGCGTCATGCTGGCCGCACCCACCGGCCGGACCGCCCGCCACACCCGCTCGCGCGCCAGCAGCCGCCGCAGCGGCGCCGCCGCGAGAAGGCTGACGCCGACCTGGGCGACCACCCACGCCAGCATCGCGGCCGACGGCGGATTGGTGTTGCTGGGGTTCTGCCCGGTCACCAGGATCAGGCTGAGCGGGAACGGCCCGAGGGCCACGAGCGCGGCGAAGGCCAGTGCGCCGCCCGCCGCCATCGCGAGCGGCACGGTCCGGCGGCCGGTCAGCAGCCCGTCCCGCCAGCAGAACCCCAACTGGTAGGCGACACCCCACACGAGCACGTAGTTCAGCAGTCCGACACCGGGCGTGTGCGCGGCCACCACGAGCACGTCGGCCACCAGGGCGACCGTCCCCAGCACCGGCGGGACCCATGGCCCCCACCGCAGATGCGCCGCGTACAGCACCGGCGTGAGTGCGCTGAGCAGCAGATACACCGGAAGGAACCAGAACTGCATCCCCATCGCCCAGCCCACCAGCGCCAGCGTGTCCGGGTCCACACCGGCCGCGGTGCAGACGCCGACGGCGAGCAGCACCGCACCGCTGTAGACGGCCACCGGCAGCAGCAGCCGCAGCGCCCGCCGCCCCAGCCACCCCGCGGGCGTGCCGCCGGCCGCCCGGGCCCGCGCCCAGGAGCCGCCCGCGGCGTGCCCCCCGGCCAGGAAGAACAGCGGCATGATCTGGAACCCGAGGGTCAGCCACTGGGTCCAGTCCACGGTCGCCAGCAGCTCCGGGGCGATGATCCGCCCGTCGGGCTCCCGGACCAGGCCGGTGATCAGCCAGTGACCGAGCACCACCAGCACGATCGCCCACGCGCGCAGGAAGTCGACGTACCGGTCTCTGCTCATGGCCCCCATGATCCCGGCGCCCGTCGCCCGTGGTGGCGGAAAGCCCCGGCCGCAACCGATCCGTGTCCGGTACGACACCGTCCGCGCCGTCCGCGGGGCCCGGTCGCGCGGAAGTCCCCCCGCCCCGCCGTAATTCGGTGGCGGTGCGGTGCGTGCGGGTTCTAAGGTCGGTGACGTCAAGGCGGCTGCCCCTCGGGGGCGCCGCGGGTGACCGGATTCGATCAGGGAGGTGTTGACCGATGGCTGTCGTTGCGATGGGCGCTGCCCGCGACCAGAAGTTCATCCATTCCACCTCCGCGGCCACCGGCTGACCTCTCGACATCCCGGGGCCGCCCCTGTGAAGGGTCACCCTTGACTTCCAGCTCCGCTGTTTTCTCCGACCTCGTCCCCTACGGCTGGGACGAGACCTGGGCGAAGGAGTTCGCCCCCTACGAAGCCGAAGGCCTGCTCGCCGGGCGCGTCGTCCGCGTCGACCGCGGGCAGTGCGACGTCGTCACCGCCGGCGGGACGCTGCGCGCCGACACCGCGTTCGTCACCCCGCACGATCCGATGCGCGTCGTGTGCACCGGCGACTGGGTCGCCGTGGAACCCGGCGGCAGCCCCCGCTACGTACGCGCGTATCTGCCGCGCCGTACCGCATTCGTGCGCTCCACCTCCTCCAAGCGGTCCGAGGGGCAGATCCTCGCCGCCAACGTCGACCACGCGATCGTCGCGGTGTCCCTCGCCGTCGAACTCGACCTCGGCCGCATCGAACGGTTCCTGGCGCTGGCGTGGGAATCCGGGGCGCAGCCGGTCGTGGTCCTCACCAAGGCCGACCTGGTCCCGGACCCGGTCACCCTTGCGTACCTCGTCCAGGACGTGGAGACGACGGCCCCCGGCGTGCCGGTCCTGACGGTCAGCGCGCACGCGGGCGCCGGCCTGGACCTGCTCGTCGCCCTCGTCGGCTCCGGGACGTCGGTCCTGCTCGGCCAGTCCGGTGCCGGCAAGTCCACCCTCGCCAACGCGCTCCTCGGGGAGGACGTGATGGACGTCCGGGCCGCCCGGGACGTCGACGGCAAGGGCCGCCACACCACCACCACCCGCAACCTCCTCGCACTCCCGGCCGGGGGCGTCCTGATCGACACGCCCGGACTGCGGGGCGTGGGGCTGTTCGACGCCGAGACCGGGGTCGGGCAGGTGTTCGCCGAGATCGAGGAACTGGCGGAGGACTGCCGGTTCTCCGACTGCGGACACGAGAGCGAACCGGGCTGTGCGGTCCGCTCCGCGGTGGAGTCCGGAGAACTGCCCGTACGCCGGCTGGAGAGCTACCGCAAGCTGATGCGGGAGAACCAGTGGATCGTCGCGAAGACGGACGCCCGGCTCAGGTCCGAGATGAAGAAGGACTGGAAGAAGCGGGGCGCGGAGGGGAAGGCGGCGATGGAGGCGAAGCGGGGGCGGTGGCGGTAGCACGCCCGCTGCGGGGGGAGGAGGCGTGGGGACCGAGCAGGCGCACGCGGCGCAAGCCGCACGGCGGCACGGCCCCGCGCCCCTGGCGGGGAGCTCCGTTCACGCGGCCCCGGCGTCATGTCCGATTCCCGCCAGCCCTCCTTCCTCCCGTCACCCACACTTGAACCGTGATGGACGAGGACACCAGGTACGAGGCGGTCCGCAGCCGGGACGCCCGGTTCGACGGCGCGTTCTTCTTCGCCGTGGAGACCACCGGCATCTACTGCCGTCCCAGCTGCCCCGCCGTCACCCCGAAGCGGCGCAACGTCCGCTTCTTCCCCACCGCGGCCGCCGCGCAGGGCTCCGGGTTCCGGGCCTGCCGGCGGTGCCGCCCGGACGCGGTCCCCGGCTCCGCCGAGTGGAACGTCCGCGCCGACGTCGTCGGCCGGGCCGTGCGGCTGATCGGCGACGGCGTGGTGGACCGGGAGGGCGTCGGCGGGCTCGCCGACCGGCTCGGCTACAGCGCCCGCCAGGTGCAGCGGCAGCTCACCGCGGAACTCGGCGCCGGCCCCGTCGCCCTCGCCCGGGCCCAGCGGGCGCACACCGCCCGCACGCTGCTGCAGACCACCGAACTGCCGATCACGGACGTGGCGTTCGCGAGCGGCTTCGCCAGCGTGCGGCAGTTCAACGACACCGTGCGCGCCGTGTACGCCACCACTCCGAGCGGGCTGCGCGAGGCCGCGCCCGGCGGCCGGGGCGCCCGGCGCGGCTCCCCGGCCGCCGGCATCCCGCTGCGGCTCGCCCACCGCGGCCCGTACCAGTCCGGGCCCGTCTTCGACCTGCTGGAACACGAGGCCGTACCCGGCGTGGAGGAGATCACCGGCACTCCCGGCACGCGCACCTACCGCCGTACCCTGCGGCTGCCGTACGGGCATGCCGTCGTCGCCGTCGACGAACGGACCGGCACGACGCGCGCGGCCGGTACGGGCCTCGGCGCCCACCCCGGCGGCTGGCTCGAAGCCCGGCTGCGCCTGACCGACCCGCGCGACCTGACCACCGCCGTACAGCGGCTGCGCCGGCTGTTCGACCTCGACGCCGATCCGTACGCCGTCGACGAGCGGCTCGCCGAGGACCCGCGGCTCGCCCCGCTGGTCGCCGCCCGGCCGGGGCTGCGGTCACCCGGCGCCGCCGACCCGGCCGAGGCCGCCGTACGGGCCCTCGTCGGCACGGCGGGCGCCGAGCGGCTGGTACGGCGGTACGGCACGGCGTTGGACGCTCCGCCCGGCGGCCCGACCCACCTGTTCCCCGAGCCCGCGGTGCTCGCCGCGGCGGAGCCCGACGGCAGCCTCGGGGCGCTGGCCGCGGCGCTGGCCGACGGGACGCTGCGGCTGGATCCGGGCGTCGACCGGGACGAGGCGGAGGCGGCGCTGCGGGCCCTGCCCGGGATGGACCCGGCGACCGTCGCCACGGTTCGCGTCCGCGCCCTCGCCGACCCGGACGTCGCGCTGCCCGGCCTGCCCGGCCTGGCCGTACCCGACGACTGGCGGCCCTGGCGCTCGTACGCCGTGCGCCACCTGCTGGCGGAAGGCGCACCGAGCGCCTGACGCCGGCCGGGGGACCCCCAGCACCCATCCGTGCCGCCCTGCGGCACCAGCTACGGGCAGGCGTCTGTCCGGGGAGGTGAGCCCGGTGACGGTAGTTCGCCGGCTGCGGGTGCGCAGGGGCTGGTCGCGCAGTTCCCCGCGCCCCTTACGGGGCGCTGCCCAGCCGCGTCACAGCTGCTCAGGCGAACCGGCGCCGTCCCCACCTCCGCCGGGTTCCTCCTCATGCTCCGCCACCTGGGTGGTCTCCTGGTCGCGTCGCTGTTTCAGGGCACCGCCCGTATGTCACCTTCCCCTCCTGTAGGCCTCGGAAGGGCAGGTGGGGATGGGCAAGGTCGGGCGCGTGCTCGTCGTGGCGTTGTTGTCGGTGATGGGGGTGAGCGGGCAGGCCGGAGCCGACCCGGAGCCCGCGCTCTGGGCCGGAAGCTGGGAGGCCGCCCCCTCCGGCACCGAACCGGCGGTGCCCGGCGCCGCGTACCGCAACGTCGTTCACCTGAGCGTGGGCGGCAGCGAGGTGCGGGTGCGGGTCAGCAACCGGCTGGGCGGCGCCCCGCTCCGGCTCGGGGCCGTCACCGTCGCGCTGCGGCAGGGCAGCGGGCCGGCCGCCGTCCCCGGCTCGATGCGCACCGCCACCTTCGCGGGCGCCGGCACCGCCGTCGTACCCGTCGGACAGGACCTGGTCAGTGACCCCGTGCCGCTCGCCGTGCAGGCCGGCGCCGACCTGCTGGTCAGCGTCGAGACCCCCGGCGACTCCGGGCCCGCCACCTACCACCGGGTCGCCCTCCAGACCAGCTACCTCGCCGACGACGGCACCGGGCGGGCCGACGACGAGGACGGGGGCGCCTACACCCGCACCACCGGCCACTGGTACTACGTCACCGGCGTCGACGTGCGGGCCGGGACCCGCGGCACCGTGGTCGCCTTCGGCGACTCCCTCACCGACGGCAACGGCACCAGCATGGACGCCAACCACCGCTGGCCCGACCGCCTCGCGGAGCGGCTGCGGTCCTTGCGGGTCGGCGTCCTCAACGCCGGCATCTCCGGCAACCGGCTCCTGTTCGACAGCACCGGAGGACCCGCGGCCCTCAGCCGCCTGGACGCCGACGGGCTCGACCGGAGCGGGGTCCGCACCCTGGTGCTCCTCGAAGGCATCAACGACATCAAGGGCACCCCCGAGGTCACGGACCCCGCCGACCTCGTACGGGCCTACCGCACCATCGTGGCCCGCGCCCACGAACGCGGGATCCGGGTGGTCGGCGCGACCCTCACCCCCTATGAGGGGTACAGCGCCTACACCGCGGCCCGGGAGGACGTACGCCGGCGGGTGAACGCGCAGATCCGCACCGGACACGTCTTCGACGCCTACGTCGACTTCGACGCCGTCGTACGCGATCCGCAGCAGCCCGGCCGTATCCGGCCCGCCTACGACCCCGGCGACCACCTGCACTTCAACGACACCGGCACGCGCGCCCTCGCCGACGCCGTCCCGCTCGCCGACCTGCTCTGAACGCTCAGCCGGTCCAGCACACCGCGGTCAGCCAGCCGGCCGCGACGAGCAGGCAGCCGAACAGTTCGGCCAGCACACTGGAGCCGCCCGCGCCCATCGCGGTGCGCAGGGCGGCCCGCGCCTCCGCAGGGCGGCCGAGCCGGAGGCGTTCGTGCAGGTAGATCCCGGCCATGAAACCGGGGATCGCACCGAGCACGGGGAACAGGACGAAACCGAGGACGGCGCCGGTACCGGCGTACACGCCCATCCGGGGGGTGGCACCGCTCGCCCGGAGCCGGCGCGGCGGCAGGACCCAGCGGACCACCAGCGCCAGCAGCAGCACCAGGGTCGCCCCGATCAGGACCGTCCAGGCCACCGGGCGCGGGTCGTACAGCGCCCACCACAGCACCGCGGCCCACACCAGCCCCGTCCCCGGCACCCCGGGCACCAGCACCCCGCACAGGCCGAGCACCAGCACCAGGCCGACCAGCAGGAGTTCCCCTGCTCCCATCTGCCCAGAGTGCCGGACGGCGGGCGGACGCGCAGGTCAGTTCCGGGTCACCCAGCCTCGCTCGTAGGCCTGCCAGCCCAGCTGCATGCGGGTCGACACCCCGGCCAGCTCCATCAGCCGCCGCACCCGGCGCTGCACGGTCCGCAGGCCCACGTCGAGCTGCTTGGCCACGCTGGCGTCGGTGAGGCCCGCCAGCAGGAACGACAGCACCTCCAGGTCGGTGGCGTCGGGTCCGTCCGGCTCCTCCTCGACCACCCCGGTCGCACCGAGCCGCAGCGGCAGCGCCTCCCGCCACACGGACTCGAACAGGCCGCACAGAAGTTCCAGCAGGCCGCTGGCGTGCACCACCAGGGCGGCGGGCTCCGCGGCCGACGAGGTGAGGGGGACCAGCGCCAGCGTGCGGTCGGCGACGACCAGCTTCGTCGGCACCCGCTCCACCACCCGCACCTGCTCGTCCCTGCCGAGCGCGGCCGTCAGCTCCGGGACGGCGTCCGGCAGGCCGAGCGCCGGCCGTTCGACCACCACCCGGTAGCGCACGCCCCGTTGCGCGGCCTGTTCCTCCGCCTCGTTCTCCGTCCCGGTGACCGCCACCGGCCTGTCCGTGACCAGCGCGCACACCTCGTCCAGGGCACCCAGCTGGAGCTGCCGGAACCGCCGGGCGACGGCGGGGGCGCCGGTCACCACCTCCACCAGGTCGTGCACCGCCGGCTCGGCGGCGGCCGACCGGTACTCCTCCGCGAGCAGCGCCGCCGCCAGCTCCGCCTTCTCCAGTTCGTGCCGCTGCTGGGTGAGCAGGGCGCCCAGTGCGACCCCGGGCGGCGCCGCCACCCAGCGCTCAGGCCGGCCCGGGGACCGGCCCGCCAGCCCGTGCCGCTCCAGCCGGCGCAGCGCGTGCTCGGTGTCCGGCTCCGTCAGCGTCAGGCGCCGTGCCAGCCCCGGCACGTCGGCGGCGCCCGCGGACACCAGCGCCCGGTACGCCGACTCGTCCCGTTCGTCCAGCCCCAGCGCTGCCAGCATCGGCCCGTGTCACTCCCTCGAACTCCGGTGGCCTGGCGGGAACCGGCCACGGCGCAAACCCGCCGCGGCACATCATCGCCGTACCGCGGGTCACTCTGCCAAGATCACGTCACCGCAGCACCTTCGCACGGGAAACCGATGCGCCGTTCACAGCTGACCGCCAGGAAGACCCGTCACAATCTGGCCTTCCGGCCGGCGCCACGGCGTTCGGCCGTGCGAACGGTGACCGGCCCCACGACGCGCGTACGCGCAGGGGATCTGGGACCGGTCACTCCGGTGTCGCCGGGTGGTTCTCCCGTGGGGGGTGGGACCACCCGGCGACTCACACGTGTCAGCATCGACGCCCTCTCCCCTCCTGCCAGCCCCGTCCGGCACGCCTCGTCCGTGTGCTGTGCACCGTCCGTCCCGCGCGTGTCGCCGATTCCCCTTCCTTGTACGGGTGTTCGGGATGTCCCTCGTCACGCCGTTCGAGCGGGGGTCGGGTGCGGGATTTTCCTGATGCCCCGTTTTCATCCGGCCCCCGCGGTGGACAATTAGGGGCATGAGCCAGCCAGGGGGTAGGCCCGCCCGTCACGACGACGACTGGTGGGGGCAGTTGTACGACGACTCCACCGAGGACACCGGCCCGACGGCCGCACCCGATTCCCTGGACGACCGCTTCGCCTCGGCGAAGAACACGGTGGGGGGACGGCGGGGCGGCACCGCGGAGCCGGGCGACGAGCCGCCACCGCCGACGGTGCCGGCCCAGCGGGTGCCCGCCCCCGCCGAGGGCACCGGGACCGCCGCGCCGACCTGGCCCTGGGACGTGGAGGACCAGGAGCCGCCGGTGGCGGACGGCGGGCACCCGCTGGGCCGGTACCCCGCCACCCGGCCCGACCTGCCCGGCCCGCCCACGTACGCGGCCGAGGAGATTCCGGCCGGGTACACGGGCGAGGAGATTCCGGCCGGGTACACGGGCGAGGAGATTCCGGCCGGGTACGCGGCCCAGGACAGCCCGGCCGCCTATCCCGCGCAGGAGTACCCGGCCGCCTATCCCGCGCAGGAGAACCCGGCTGTCCGTGCCGAGGGGGAGGACCTGGCCGTCCCGGCCGCCGCCTCGGCCTCCGCCGTCGACTACGTCGGCTCCGGACCGCCCACCTACGACGCCGAGCCCACCGCCCTGCCCGCCGCCGACCCCGACGAGCTCGACGACCTGGTCTCCGACACCGTCCTGGACGGCGCCCGGTACGGCGCCTGCACCCTGCGGGCCGTCTCGCAGCGCGGCGACTCCGCCCGGTACCGGGGCGAACCGCGCCGCGACGCCCTGCTCACCGCCCGGTTCGGGACCGGCGAACAGGCCCTGGTCCTGGTCGCGGTGGCCACCGGCGCCCGCGCCACCCCCGGCGCGCACCGGGCCGCCGCCGAACTGTGCCAGTGGATCGCCAGGGCCGTCGGCCGCAGCCATCAGCGGCTCACCGACGACATCCAGGCGGCCCGGCGCGGCGACCTCAAGTCCGGACTGCACCGGCTCACCGACCGCAGCCTCGGCAGGCTCCGCGCCAGCGCCGCCGAACAGGGCATCGCCCCCGAGGAGTACGCGGCCAGCCTGCGCTGCCTCCTGCTGCCCGCCCACCCCCAGTGCCGTACCCGCGTCTTCTTCGGGGTCGGCGAGGGCGGTCTGTTCCGGCTGCGGGGCGGTGAGTGGCAGGACATCGAACCGCGCGTGGACGCCGACGCCGCCGGTGAACCCGTGCTCGGCTTCGGCTCACTGCCCTCCGAGACCCCGCAGGGCGACCGGCTCACCATGGACCTCGGCATCCCGACCCCGCCCAGCCCCTACGAACCGGCCCCCGAACCGCCCCGCGACCCGTTCCTGTTCCGGGCCTCGGTAGCCCGCCCGGGTGACGCCCTCGTGATGTGCACGGGCGGCCTCGCCGACCCGCTGCGCGGCGAACCCGCACTCTGCGCCTACCTGGCCCGACGCTGGTCAGGCCACACCCCGCCGGGCCTAGCCGCGTTCCTCGCGGACACCCAGGTCCGGGTCAAGGGATACGCCGACGACCGTACGGCGGCGGCCGTCTGGGAGGCGTGAGCGCGGCCGCTGTGGATACATGGAAGGGCATCGCGGGGGAGCCGGAGATCCGCGCAGCCGAAGGGTGCCCGACCACCATGGCCAAGCAGAACGTCGCCGAACAGTTCGTCGACATCCTCGTCCGCGCCGGGGTGCGCCGCCTCTACGGCGTCGTCGGCGACAGCCTCAACCCGGTCGTGGACGCCGTCCGCCGCAACTCCGCCATCGACTGGATCCACGTCCGCCACGAGGAGACCGCCGCCTTCGCGGCCGGTGCCGAGGCCCAGATCACCGGCACCCTGGCGGCCTGCGCCGGCTCCTGCGGCCCCGGCAACCTGCACCTCATCAACGGCCTCTACGACGCCCACCGCTCGATGGCCCCGGTCCTCGCCCTCGCCTCCCACATCCCGTCCAGCGAGATCGGCCTCGGCTACTTCCAGGAGACCCATCCCGAACGGCTCTTCCAGGAGTGCAGCCACTACAGCGAACTGATCTCCAGCCCGCGGCAGATGCCCCGGCTGCTCCAGACCGCCATCCAGCACGCGGTCGGCCGCAGCGGGGTCAGCGTGGTGAGCCTGCCCGGCGACATCGCCGACCAGCCCGCCCCCGAGCAGTCCGCCTCGGCCGCCATCGTCACCTCCCGCCCCACCGTCCGCCCCGGCGACGCCGAACTCGACAGACTGGTCGCGATGATCGACGCGGCCGACAAGGTGACGCTGTTCTGCGGCAGCGGCACGGCGGGCGCCCACGCGGAGGTCATGGAACTGGCCGAGAAGGTCAAGTCCCCGGTCGGGCACGCCCTGCGCGGCAAGGAGTGGATCCAGTACGACAACCCGTACGACGTCGGCATGAGCGGGCTGCTCGGCTACGGCGCCGCCTACGAGGCCACCCACGAGTGCGACCTGCTGATCCTGCTCGGCACCGACTTCCCGTACAACGCCTTCCTCCCCGACGACGTGCAGATCGTCCAGGTCGACGTCCGCCCCGAGGTGCTCGGCCGCCGCTCCCGGCTGGACCTCGCGGTCTGGGGCGACGTGCGCGAGACGCTGCGCTGCCTGGTGCCGCGGGTGCGGGCCAAGGAGAACCGGCGGTTCCTCGACCGGATGCTGAAGAAGCACGCGGACGCGCTGGAAGGAGTGGTGAAGGCGTACACGCGGAAGGTCGAGAAGCACGTCCCGATCCACCCGGAGTACGTGGCCTCCGTTCTCGACGAACTCGCCGACGACGACGCCGTGTTCACCGTCGACACCGGCATGTGCAACGTGTGGGCCGCCCGCTACCTCTCGCCCAACGGCCGCCGCCGGGTCATCGGTTCCTTCTCGCACGGCTCGATGGCCAACGCACTGCCGATGGCGATCGGCGCCCAGTTCACCGACCGGCGGCGGCAGGTCGTGTCGATGTCCGGGGACGGCGGGTTCGCCATGCTGATGGGCGACTTCCTCACCCTGGTCCAGTACGACCTGCCGGTGAAGGTGGTCCTGTTCAACAACTCGGCGCTGAGCATGGTCGAGCTGGAGATGCTGGTCGCGGGGCTGCCCGCGTACGGCACCGGCAACACCAACCCCGACTTCGCCGCCGTCGCCCGGGCCTGCGGCGCCTACGGGGTGCGGGTCGAGAAACCGAAGCAGCTGGCCGGCGCGCTCAAGGACGCCTTCCGGCACAAGGGGCCCGCCCTGGTCGACGTGGTCACCGACCCCAACGCGCTGTCCATCCCCCCGAAGATCAAGGCCGAGATGGTCACCGGGTTCGCGCTCTCCGCGTCCAAGATGGTGCTGGACGGCGGCGTGGGCCGGATGGTCCAGATGGCCCGCTCCAACCTGCGCAACGTGCCCCGGCCGTGAACAGTGGCATCGTTCGGCGGCGTCGCTCAGCCGGTGGGCACCCACTGGCGGACGCCGTCCACGAAGCCGTACCAGTAGTGCGGCAGGCCCTTGACGGAGCTGGTTCGGAACGGCCGTCCGTGGTCGTCGATCCGGACGGTGCCGCTGCGGCCCTGTGACGACCAGTCGAGTTCGAGGTACCAGCGGCAGTCGCAGCCCGCGGTGCTCGCCTTGACGCGCAGCACCTCGGGGTCGGTGGCGGAGACCCGGTAGGGCAGGTGCATGGTCGAGACGGTCTTCCCGTCGGGACCCTCACCGGCCACCGGGCGGGCGATGGGGCGGTCCTTGTCCAGGTTGACGTCGAAGTACCGCGGGGTGAGCCCACCACCGCAGCCGTCGGCCATGGAGTAGGCGATGCCGGGCGCGGGAGCCGTTCGGCCGACGACGCGCACCCGCAGCGCCTCCAGGACGACGGCCGTGGACGAACGGCCCTGCACGGAGACGTCCACGATCGTGTTGCCGCCGTGCACCGCGTTCTGGGTGGCCGCCCAGGTGCCGGCGTCCTGCGGGGCGGGCGGCGGCGGGACCCGGGCAGGCTGCTTGTCGATGACGTAGTCGTGGTCGCAGCCCAGCTCCCACAGCTGCGAGTTCGCGGTCCAGGTGAGGGGGACGGCGGTCGGGCCGGGGGTGATGGGCGTCCCGCCGGTGGGGGAGGAGGCCGTTGCCCCGCCCGACGCGGACGGCCTCGAGGCCGAGGCCGGGACCGGGGACGACGGGGTGGCGGAGTTCGGTGCCGGGCCGGTGGTGCGGTTGCCGTGGCGCTGGGCGTCACCGGCGGCGGTCGTGACGGCGGAGCCGGGACTCCGGGGCGCCGCGCCGGTGGCCCGCCGGTCGTCCGGGAGGGCGGCCAGGGTGCCCAGTGTCGTCAGGAGCACCGTGGCCACGGCCGAGACGACCAGCGTGCGACGCCGTCGGTACCAGGGGCGGGCGCCGGGGGCCGGCTCCGGTGCGGGGACCGTATCCGGCAGGGGCTCCGCGGCGGCCTGCGGGGTCCGCACGGGTTCGGCGGCACGGACAGCCGTCGCCCCGGACTCCGTGTTCTCGGCGTTCTCCGCGTTCTCCGCGTTCTCCGCGTTCTCTGCGTTCTCGGTGTTCTCCGTGCTCTCCGTGCCGCGTGGTCGCTGGCGGGCCGCCACCGCGCGCAGCCAGCGCTCGTGGAGTTCGAGCCGTTCCCGCGGTGTCGCCCCGCAGAACGCGGCCAGGCGCTCCACCGGGGCGAAGTCCAGCGGGACCGCCTCGCCCGCGCAGTAGCGGTGCAGGGTGGAGGTGTTCATGTTCAGGCGGCGGGCCAGCGAGCCGTAGCTCCGGTCCGTACGGTCCTTCAACTGCCGCAGCAGCGCCGCGAACTCCTCGACGTCGTCGCGCACGGGCACCTTCCCCCGCTCGTCCGTATCCCAGGCACTCATATACCTGCACGTCAGCAGGGCTGGGATGGTTCCAGGCCGGCGCAACGGCCGGTGGCCGTTGCCGTTCGCCCAGGTGACGGCCGATGCTTCTGGTGTCGCACCGACCTGGGCCGGACCGACCATCCGGCGCCGTCGGCGGCATCCGACATCCATGCACCGATCTACGGGGGAACACCCATGCCCAAGCGCACCCGAGCAGGCGCGCTCACCGCGATCGCCGGTGCCGCACTCGTCGCCGGTACCGCGCTCGCCGCTCCGGCGGCGGCCGCACCCAAGGCGCCCGGCTTCCTCTCCGCCGCCGACCTGCCGCCGCGGGCCGGCACGTCCTGGACGGCCGGCAAGGTCACCGCCGGTATCCCGGAGGAGGTCAGGCAGGACATCTGTATCGGCGTCGGGCTCGGCGGCGGTCAGGACTCCTGGTACCGGACGTTCCGGACCGACCTCGACACGAGCGCCCGCCAGGTCAGCGCCGAGCTGCCCAGCGTCCGCCTGGCGAAGGGCCGGTTCGCGAAGCTCGACGAGGACATCGTGTCCTGCGCGGACCGGATCGAGATGGCGGACCCGCAGACCCGGGCCACGTTCCAGGACCACGGCACCCTCCCGGTCGGGGACGGCGCCCATGTCTACGCCCTGCGCACCGTGACCGCCTGGGGCGCGAGTGACATCCGGTTGATCTCCATCGGCCGGGAGGGGCGCACCGTCACCGTCGTGGACTGGGGGCAGCTCGGCGGCTTCGTGGACGCGCCCGTGAAGGCCTTCAGGAAGACCACCACCACGGCCGTGAACAAGCTGCACTGACGCACGGTCACCAGGGCCGGGGCCGCCCTCTCCCTCGGGGGAGGGGAGGGCGGCCCCGACACAGGACGCAGGACCCACAAACACGAAACACGAAACACGAAGACACAGAAAACGGGGATCAGACATGAGCAGCAAGACCCGCGCCGTCCTCACCGCCGGCGTCCTCGCCGTGGCCCTCGGGCTCGGCGCCACCGCCCAGGCCTCGGCCGGCGCACCGCGCACCGTCAGCGGCAACCCGGCCGACAACATCACCCGCATCGCCGACTTCTACGGTGCCTACATCGACGCGGAGAGCGACCCGGACGGCAGCGGCAACCTGCCCACCGCGCTGCGTGCCTACTACATCGCCCCGACCTACCTGAAGAAGCTGAAGGCCTGGGAGAACCGCGAGCACGCGGACGGGGTGCTGCGGGCCCAGAACACCCCGCTCAAGTGGAAGGTCACGGACAACGGCACCGGAAAGTACACGGAGGCCGTGATCACGCTCACCTGGAGCCGCAACACCACCTCGAAGCTGGTCGTCGACATGACCCGCGACACCCACAAGATCGTCAACATCGGTACCAAGGGCCTCGGGAGCAAGTAGCCGGAAGGACGGGTTTCGGCCAGGTTCGCCGGTGCCGTGGACCGCGTGAAAGAACCCGGGGGGTTGCCCACAGGGCCGAATCACGCAGGGTCCACGGCACCCTTGGCGCGTACGGGACGGTCCGGACGGGGGCGTACCGGCCGGAGCGGGCCCGGGACATGGCCGAACACCCGGTCGTCATCGGCGTGACATGACTGGCGCGTGCCCGAGCGGGCATGGATCCCCGTGAACGTGTTCGATCAGGAGGGGAACCGGCAAACAGCGTGCGGGCGGGGGTCATGAACAGTCAGGCACGAGGGGGCGGTCCCGTGGCCATCGGGGCCTCCTCGGCGCAGACGGCGGGGGAAGAGACCGACACGACAGAACGGGGAAACCCGTCGCAGCTCAGGCGCCGGCTGGGACGGTCGGACCTGCGGGCGGTGCCCGAGGCGCGCAGGGAACTGCGCGAACTGCTGCGGCACTGGGGGCGGCCCGGCCGCTCCGAGATAGCGGAACTGCTCACCAGTGAACTCGTCACCAACGCGCTCGTCCACACCAACCGGGAGGCAGTGCTGACGGCCGTCGTGGCGTCGGGACAACTGCGGGTGGAGGTACGGGACTTCGTGGCCCGCAGGCCGCGGATGTGCAGCCCGGACACCGACTCGGGCGACGGCACGCACGGCCGGGGCCTCGTTCTGGTCGACGCCTTCGCCGACGCGTGGGGCGTGCAGCCGCACGAGATCGGCAAGTCGGTCTGGTTCGAACTGGACGCGGAGGCCGCCTAGCCGGCGCCTCGGACCCTACGGGACGGGGGCGTGACCATCATGGTCACGCCCCCGTCCCGAGGTGCTGTGCGGCAGCGGCCGGTCAGCCGAACTGCTGCTCAAGGTCCTTGAGCTTGCGCTCCAGGGAGTCGAGGCGCGGCAGCGCCATTGTGTCGTCCTCCGCGGTCAGGTCGACCGTGATCGGGTCAGACCCTTTGCGGACGGGCTGAAGGGAGGGCCGCTGGCGTACGGGCAGCTGCTCCGGCGCCGCTATGGCAGGCTCCGCAGTGGGCTGGGAGGCGCGCTCCACCTGGTGCACCTCGTCCTGCCGGCCGACGCGTCCGACGAATCCCCGGTGGCCGCGGCTTATGGCCTTGAGCTGAGCCTTCTCCAGACGGTGCTGCTCGCGGCGGCGCAGTCGGTTCTCCTCCTTCTGCCGCTTGTCGTCGCGCACCTCCTCGACCGCCTCGTCCAGGCTGCGCACGCCCTCCAGGAGCATCAGCGACCAGGCCCGGTAGGTCTCGATGGGGGCGCGCATCCAGCGCACGATGCGGATCTGGGGCAGTGGGCGCGGCACCAGACCCTGCTCGCGCAGCGCGGCCCGGCGGGTCTGCTTCAGCGCGCGGTCGAAGAGCACGGCCGCCGAGAGCGACATGCCGGAGAAGAACTGCGGAGCACCGTCGTGGCCGCCGCCCCTCGGCGCGTGCACCCAGTTGAACCAGGCAGAGGCGCCCGCGAACGTCCACACCAGAATCCGGGAGCCGAGCGCCGCGTCACCGTGGCTGGCCTCGCGCACCGCGAGGACGGAGCAGAACATCGCCGCACCGTCCAGGCCGAACGGCACCAGGTACTCCCAGCCGCCGGACAGGTTGAGGTTCTGCTGGCCGAAGCCGACCAGCCCGTGGAAGGAGAGCGCGGCCGCGACCGCCGCACAGCAGAACAGCAGGACGTAGGAGGCGGTGGCGTATATGGCCTCCTTGCGCCGGCGGCGCTCCTCGCTGCGCTCCCACGAGTCGTCCTTCGCGTGCTCCCCGCCGGACCGCTTGGAGCGCGCAAGCACCGCCACCGCGACCAGCATGCCCAGGAGCAGTACGGCGCCGGGAAGCAGCCAGTTCAGCGATATGTCGGTCAGTCTCATCTAGGGGGTCCCTTGCATTGGGATAGGGCGTATCGCCCGCCATAGTGGCCCAATCCCACTGGCCCTCAGGGGGTTTCGGGGCAAGAGGCCGCCAAGGAAGTGCAAGGAGATGCCCCAGGACGGCATTCTGCTCGAACTGCCGCGTGAGGGGCGGGAGTTGAGTTCGAGTAAGACTACCCATACGGGTGGTTCCTCGGAAAGTTCCTGCGGCAAGTGAGGAAGTTGTGAATTTCCTGTCCGCGCAGGGGCGATCTTGCCACCGGCGATCTTAGTGGATGCCGGCGGGTGCCGTGTCCCGGGGGTGGGTGTCGCGCGGCCTGAGGGGGACTCAGGCGGCCGCGGCCGCGGCGAGTTTGGCGATCCGCTCGTCGTCGCAGGTGCGCGGGCAGGTGGCGCAGGTGTCCTCGGGGCGCAGCGTGTAGTACATGCAGCAGCTCGCCCGGTCCCGGGTCGGCAGCGGTTCCCCGGCCGGTCCTGACAGCACCCGGAAGGCGGCCGACCCGACGTACGGCCTGGTCGCGCCCGGGAGTAGCTGTTCGAGTTCGCGTACGGCCCGTGCCTCGTCCCCGAGCAGTCCGGCGATGTACCAGAGCCCCTCCACGACCTCGTCCGTCGCCATCCCCCACAGGGCGCGCCCGCGCCGCCGCATCCGCGGCCCGAAACCGGCGAGGACCGGCTCCAGGTGCTCGGCGACCGCCGCCCGTACCTCGGCCCGCAGCGCCTCCTCGCCGGCCACCACGACCGCGCCGGGCAGCGCCGCCGCCGGATCGCCCGGCAGGCAGGCGAAGGAATCGACCCGTACGGCCATCCGGCCCGCCGTGCGGTCGTACGACACCGCCGTCGCGGGGAGGCGGGGGACCCGGCGCTCCAGGAACCAGGGGAGGGTGATCAGCAGGCAGGCGGCCCACCCGTAGCGGTGCAGGCCGAAGGTGGCGACCACGTCGGGGCGGGCCGGCTTCCCCTCGTCCCGCAGGATCTGGGCCTCGTCCCAGGCCAGGAAGGCGTCCAGGCCCGCGCCGCCGGCCGCCAGCTCGGCGGCGCCGACCCAGCCGCCGCCCCGGGGTGCCGGTCCGCCGGGACCCAGCTCCGTGACCGCCAGGTCCGGGCAGGCCTCGGTGAGGCGTGCGTAGGCGGCGGAGACGGGGGAGGGCATGGGCTACCACCGATCGGGCGCGGGCCGACAGTCAGATAAGTAAGCCTTACCTTACCCATTCGTTCGGAAATTTGAACCAGCGCCTTGTGCGCCTAAGGTGCTTGACGGACAAGTAACAACCCGCCGTTAATGACCCAAGTGCCGACGAGCCGGAGGAGGACCTGTGAACCAGCGCGCGCACCCGGCTCCCGCCGGGACGGCCAGGGTGCCGGCGCAGTCGCGGTCCGAGGAGTCGGCACGGGAGGCACCCGGGTTCCCCGCCGGCCAGCCCGCCGCCCGGGGTGAGCACACCCACAGCGAGCGGCCCATCCCGCAGCCCAGGCCCGCCGTACAGCGGGCGTCCGTGCGCGGGCAGATCCTCGACGCGCTGCGTACCGCACTGGTCAGCGGCGAGCTGGCGCCCGGCGAGGTGTACTCGGCACCGGCCCTCGGGGAGCGGTTCGGGGTCTCCGCCACACCGGTCCGCGAGGCGATGCAGCAGCTGGCGCAGGAGGGCGCGGTCGAGGTCGTGCCCAACCGCGGGTTCCGCGTCGTCGAGCGGGGCGCCCGCGAGCTCGCGGAACTCGCCGAGGTACGGGCCCTGATCGAGGTACCGGTGCTGCTGCGGCTGGCGCGCAGCGTACCCGCCGAGCGGTGGGCCGCGTTGCAGCCGCTCGCCGAGGAGTCGGTGCGGGCCGCGGCGTCCGGATGCCGGGCGACGTACGCGGGCGCCGACCGGGCCTTCCACCGGGCGGTGCTGGCCCTGGCGGGCAACGAGCAACTGGTTCAGATCGCCGAGGACCTGCACCGCCGGGCGGTTCCGTTGCACGGGGCACGCGCCGACCTCATGGCGGACGCGGCCGAGCATGCGGCGCTGCTGGAGGCGCTGGCCTCGGGGGAACTGGACGCGGTGCGGAGGCTGGCGACCGGGCATTTCGCCGCCGCCGGCTGACAGACCGGAGGCGTCGGCACGGCATCCCACCGTGCAGCCACGGCCCCCTGCCGGCCGCGGGCGCATCGCGGCTCACCGCGCAGTTCCCCGCGCCCCCGACGGGGCTGCGCCACTGCGGACCCCCTGCCGGGTGCGGGTGCTTCGTGGCTTGTCGCGCAGTTCCCCGCGCCCCTGGCGGGGCACGTCGCGGCTGTGGACGGTCTGTCGGGTGCGGGTGTGTCGTGGTTTGTCGCGCGGTTCCTCGCGCCCTTGGCGGGGGACGTCGCGGCTGTGGACGGTCTGTCGGGTGCGGGTGTGTCGTGGTTTGTCGCGTGGTTCCTCGCGCCCTTGGCGGAGGTTGCACAGCTGCGGGCAGTCGTGCCTCCCCCCGTGCCTCAAGGGCCTGGGAGGTGCCCCCAGGGCGGCCCGGGTGGGCGCTGGGGGTCCTCCCGGCCGAAGGCCGGGGGAGGCACCCTGCAAGCGCAGGTGAGCGTCCCCCCGGCCCCAGCGTCCTCAGTCGCCCTGCGCCGTCTTCTGGTACGCGTCGTGCCACGCGGCCTTCGCGCCCGAGTCGCCTATGCGGTAGACGTCGACGACCGCGCCGGCCGCCACGGCCACCGACAGCACGCCCACCACGATCCGCACCGGCAGGGCCGACCAGCGGGCGCCCGTGCCGGGAGCCTGCTCCCGACCGTCGCGCCGCGCCGCCCACCACACCACCGTGGCCAGGACGAACAGACCGAGCGCCCACGGCAGCAGGCCGTCGCCCAGCTCGGTGTGCCGGCGGACCAGGGTGTCCTCGGTCACGTGCCGCTCCAGCCACTCGCCGGCCTGGGTCGCCAGCGGCACGCTGGCCAGTGCGACCAGGGCGAGCCCCGGCAGCAGTACGCCCAGCCGGCGGGCGGCCCGCGGCCACAGCGCGGCGGCCACCAGGGCGAGGGCGGTCAGCGGGACCAGCACGACGACGACGTGGACCAGCAGGACATGGGCCGGCAGCCCGTTGACGGTACTCATGGCGAAGCGCTCCTGTGAGGGTCGGGGCGCGTCAGGCTGCCACAGCAGACTCTCAGTTTCCTCTGAGCCGGGCCTCAGGCCGTCGCCGCGCCCGGTGCGGGCGGAGTCAGCTGCCTCGCCAGCCAGGTCGGGACGCCGCCCAGGAGACGGAACAGGCGTCCCGCCTCCTCACGCAGACGGGACGCCTCCGGCTCGGACTCCGTGTCGGCCAGCGAGGCGAGCGCCGGCGCCGTGCCCACCAGGTAGCCCAGTTCCTCCCTGATCCGCAGCGACTCCGCGAAACCGTGCCGTGCCTCCGCCAACTCCCCCTCCCGCAGCGCCAGCCCGGCAAGGTGACGCCAGGTGAAGGAGAGCAGCAGCGGGTCGGCGTGGGCGGTGGCGGCCGCGTGGGCCCGGCGGTAGGCCGCGCGGGCCGCCTGCGGGGAGCGGGTGAGGTTCTCCGCCAGCAGGCCCCGGCGGAAGTCGAGCAGTGCCCGGCCCGGCGCCCCCGGCGGGATCAGCGCCGCCGCCCTGCCGAGCGCGGCCCGCGCCTCGTCCGCCCGGTCCCGCACCCCGTGCAGCGTGGCCGCGTAGGCGAGTTGGCCGCGTTCGCAGGCGGCAGCGCCCCGCTCCTCGTCGGTCCTGGCCACCGCCTCCGCCGTCCGCAGCGCGTCCTCGGCCTCCTGCCAGCCCCTCTCGGTGTACAGACACCGCTCGACCATCAGCCCCGCCCGCTGCAGGGTCGACGACGGCGTGTCCGACGGCAGCAGAGCCGCCGCGTCGGCCCAGCAGGCCCGCGAGCGCAGCCGCCATACCGCGGTCTGGAGCGGATCGTCACCAGCGGTCGTTCCGTTCCCAGACATGGCGGAGTACGCCACGTTGCCCTCCCCTAGCGCGCCGTCGAGCAGTGAAGTGGTGGCCGCATTCCAGCACCGATCGCCGCGCGGGGCCAAGAGGGTGGGTGAATAATTTCACAAAGTCGTGGGACAGCAGCCCCACTTGGCGCGACCCGGCCGCACGCCCGCGTGACCTCAGCTCATCCGCAACGCCAAGAAGAAATCGAGCTTGTCCTCCAGCCGGGACAGGTCCCGGCCCGTCAACTGCTCGATCCTCCCCACGCGGTAGCGCAGCGTGTTGACGTGCAGGTGGAGACGGGTGGCGCAACGGGTCCAGGAGCCGTCGCAGTCCAGGAACGCCTCCAGGGTGGGGATCAGTTCGGCGCGATGACGGCGGTCGTACTCCCGCAGCGGGTCCAGCAGGCGCGCGGTGAAGGCGCGGCGGACGTCGTCGGGCACGAACGGGAGGAGCAGGACGTGCGAGGCCAGTTCCTGGTGGCCGGCCGCGCAGACGCGGCCAGGGCGCGCCGCCGCCACCCGGCGGGCGTGCCGGGCCTCCTCCAGGGCACCGCGCAGCCCCTCCGCCGAGTGCACGGCCGCACTGACGCCGAGGGTGACCCGGCCGTCGTCGTCGAGGCCCCCCGCCAGCGGAGCCCGTACGGACTCCAGCAGCGCGTCGGCGTGGATGCCGTACTCGGAGCCGTCGTGCTCGGCGGTGACGGTCGGCAGCGGGACGAGGGCGATCGCCTCGTCACCGGTGTGCGCCACCGCTATCCGGTCGGAGGGCTCCGGGCCGGTCGCCAGCGGGTCGACCAGGATCTCCTCCAGGAGGGCCTGGGCCACCGGGCCGCCCGCCACCTCCCCGCCGTCCCACTCGACGCGTGCGACGACCACCTGCCAGTGCGGGGCCGCACCGAGCCCGGGCAGCAGGACCGGCGCGGCCACCCGCAACCGGGCCGCGATCTCGGCCGGGGGCGCGCCCGTCTGCACCAGTTCCAGAACCTCCTGCGCCAGCCTGCGCCGCACCGTACGCGCCGCGTCCCGGCGGTCGCGCTCCACGGCGATCAGCTGGGTGACACCCTGGAGCAGGTCCAGCCGCTCCTCCGGCCAGTCACCCGCGTCCGCCTCCACCGCGAGCAGCCAGTCCGACAGCACGGTCTCGCGCACGTCCCGGGCGCCCTGCGGGGAACGGCCTCCCCCAGCTACCGCTGGGAGGTGCCCCGAGGAGCGGATCGGGAAGAGCGAGTACGTGGTCCCGCCGAGCAGCACGCGGTGCGGACCGCGACGGCCGGTGCGGGTGGCGGCCAGGTGCTCGGCCGCCAGCCCGGCGCAGGCCTCGGCGGGCAGCGCCGGCCCGGACGCCTTGGAACCCGCGATCAGGCGCCCGGTCGGGGACAGCACCCACGCGCGCAGGTCCAGGTCGGAGCCGAGCAGATCGAGGACCACGTCCGGGCCGCCGCCCGCCGGGCCCGAGGTCATCATCCGCCGGTGCCGGTCCACCACGGCCGCCAGGTCCCCGGCGCGCTCGCCACTGACCTGCCGTAC
Source organism: Streptomyces sp. NPDC086777 (assembly GCF_040702065.1). Taxonomy (NCBI): domain Bacteria; kingdom Bacillati; phylum Actinomycetota; class Actinomycetes; order Kitasatosporales; family Streptomycetaceae; genus Streptomyces; species Streptomyces sp. NPDC086777. The sequence continues at coordinate 71,747 of NZ_JBFBJI010000020.1, forward strand.
GACATGCTCGGTGATCGTCGCGAAGGCCACCGACTCGTGAACCGCGAAGAGCGGGAGACGGTGGCGCGCGCAGGCCACCGCCAGGTCGTCCGGGATGTCGCTCAGCTCCGCCTCGCCGGCCGCCAGCGCGACCACCCCGGCCTGCACCAGCAGCCGTACGAACGGCTCCGAGTCCGCCGCGTCCCGGCGCCACGCCAGGCCCGTCAGCACCAGCTCGCCGCCGGAGAGGTAGCGGCTCGGGTCGCGCAGGTCGGTGGTCATCACCCCGCGCACGGTACGGTCGAGCTCGTCCTCGCCGCCGAGCAGCCGCAGGCCCAGCGCATCGGTGTCCAGCAGTGCGCGCAGCCGCATCTCGTCGCCGCCGTTCTGTGTCTCGAAATCTACGATGAATCTTGAAGGGTCACGGGGGAGGTGCCCGGTGGACGCCCCCGGGGACCGTCACCAAGGGCTGCCGGGCCGCCACCGGTGGTCGCCAGGGCGTTTCCTGCGTTTCCCCAGGAAAACCAAGAGGTTACTGATGACCTCCGTTCATACGAATCTACAAGATGCCCGTGCTGGCCAGCCAACTCCTTCATGGTTTCAGTGACTGACCCCGCTGGAGTAAGGGGCGGTGTACTGGCGTCATTCCGCGTTAACAGGACATGAACGAGCCGGGCCCGCCGCACACGGATTGGCTCAATCCGCACGACTCACGAGACTCACGAGACGGAGAAGAGAGCCGGTCATGGACTTCCTTCGCCCCGCCAGCTGGGAGGAGGCGCTCGCCGCGAAGGCCGAGCACCCCACCGCAGTGCCGATCGCGGGTGGCACCGATGTGATGGTCGAGATCAACTTCGACCACCGCCGGCCCGACCACCTCCTCGATCTCAACCGCATCGGCGAACTCTACGAATGGGAGGTCGGCGAGGAGAGCGTACGGCTCGGCGCCTCCGTCCCGTACACCCGGATCATGGAGAACCTCCGCGCCGAACTGCCCGGTCTGGCCCTCGCCTCGCACACCGTCGCCTCCCCGCAGATCCGTAACCGCGGCGGCGTCGGCGGCAACCTCGGCACCGCCTCCCCGGCCGGCGACGCCCACCCCGCGCTCCTCGCGGCCGGCGCCGAGGTCGAGGCCGAGTCGGTGCGCGGCACCCGGCTCATCCCCATCGACGACTTCTACACCGGCGTCAAGCGCAACGCCCTCGCACCCGACGAGCTGATCCGCGCGGTGCACGTGAAGAAGGCCGACGGCCCCCAGCAGTACTCGAAGGTCGGCACGCGCAACGCGATGGTGATCGCCGTGTGCGCCTTCGGGCTCGCCCTGCACCCGCGGACGCGGGCCGTGCGGACCGGAATCGGTTCGGCCGCCCCGACGCCCGTGCGGGCGAGGACCGCCGAGGACTTCCTGAACGCGGCGCTCGACGAAGGCGGTTTCTGGGACAACGGCAAGATCATCACCCCGTCGGTGGCCAAGCAGTTCGCGGACCTGTGCGCCGCCTCCTGCAACCCGATCGACGACGTCCGGGGCACCGCGAGCTACCGCCGCCACGCGGTCGCCGTGATGGCCCGCCGCACGCTCACCTGGACCTGGGAGTCGTACCGCGGCACTACTTTTCAGAAGGGGAGTGTCGCCTGATGCGCGTCAACTTCACCGTCAACGGACGTCCGCAGGAAGCCGACGACGTGTGGGAGGGCGAGTCCCTGCTGTACGTGCTGCGGGAGCGGCTCGGCCTGCCCGGTTCCAAGAACGCCTGCGAGCAGGGCGAGTGCGGATCCTGCACCGTCCGGCTCGACGGCGTGCCCGTGTGCTCGTGCCTGGTCGCGGCCGGGCAGGCGGAGGGGCGGGAGGTCGTCACCGTGGAGGGCCTGGCGGAGTTCGCGGAGCGGCGGGCCTGCGGGGCGGACAGTGGTATGTCACATGTCACGCGTGACACCTCACAGAACTGGCAGCCCAAGCCCCCCTCCGATTCCCGGACCGGCGAGCGCGCCCGACTCTCCCCCGTCCAGCAGGCCTTCATCGACGCCGGCGCCGTCCAGTGCGGTTTCTGCACCCCCGGTCTGCTGGTCGCCGCCGACGAGATGCTGGAGCGCCACCCCAACCCGAGCGACGCGGACATCCGCGAGGCGCTCTCGGGCAACCTGTGCCGCTGCACCGGCTACGAGAAGATCATGGACGCGGTCCGCCTCGCGGCCGCCCGGCAGGGAGAGGCGGTCTGACGGATGTCCTCCCCCATTCTCGGCTTCGCTCGAGCGGGTGGTGCCCCCGTCGGCGCTCCGCTCGGCACGCCCACCAAGGTCACCCAGGGCTCCCAGACCAAGGGCGGCATCGGTGAGTCCACGCTCCGCCCGGACGGCACCCTCAAGGTCACCGGCGAGTTCGCGTACTCGTCCGACATGTGGCACGAGGACATGCTCTGGGGCCAGATCCTGCGCTCCACGGTCGCGCACGCCGAGATCGTGTCGATCGACACCGGTGAGGCCCTCGCCCAGCCCGGCGTCTACGCCGTCATGACCTACGACGACCTGCCCACCGAGGTCAGGAACTACGGCCTGGAGATCCAGGACACCCCGGTCCTCGCGCACGGCAAGGTCCGCCACCACGGCGAACCGATCGCGATCGTCGCCGCCGACCACCCGGAGACCGCCCGCCGCGCGGCCGCCAAGATCAAGGTCGAGTACCGCGAGCTGCCCGTCGTCACCGACGAGGCCTCCGCCACCGCGCCCGACGCGGTCCTGGTCCACGAGGGCCGCGACGACCACCACATCGGCCACGTCCCGCACCCCAACATCGTGCACCGCCAGCCGATCATCCGCGGCGACGCCGACGAGGCCGCGAAGCGGGCCGACGTCGTCGTCAAGGGCGAGTACTACTTCGGCATGCAGGACCAGGCCTTCCTCGGCCCCGAGTCCGGCCTCGCGGTGCCGGAGGAGGACGGCGGCGTCCACCTCTACATCGCCACCCAGTGGCTGCACAGCGACCTGCGTCAGATCGCGCCCGTCCTCGGCCTGCCCGAGGACAAGGTGCGGATGACGCTGTCCGGCGTCGGCGGCGCGTTCGGCGGCCGCGAGGACCTGTCGATGCAGATCCATGCCTGCCTGCTCGCGCTGCGCACCGGCAAGCCGGTGAAGATCGTCTACAACCGGTTCGAGTCGTTCTTCGGGCACGTCCACCGCCACCCGGCCCGGCTCTACTACGAGCACGGGGCGACGCGCGAGGGCAGGCTGACGCACGTCAAGTGCCGGATCGTCCTCGACGGCGGCGCCTACGCCTCCGCCTCCCCGGCCGTCGTCGGCAATGCCTCCTCGCTCGGCATCGGGCCGTACGTCGTCGACGACGTGGAGATCGAGGCCATCGCCCTCTACACCAACAACCCGCCCTGCGGGGCGATGCGCGGGTTCGGCGCGGTCCAGGCGTGCTTCGCCTACGAGGCGCAGATGGACAAGGTGGCGAAGCAACTCGGTATGGACCCGGTGGAGTTCAGGAAGCTGAACGCCATGGAGCAGGGCACGATCATGCCGACCGGCCAGCCGGTGGACTCGCCCGCCCCGGTCGCCGAACTCCTGCGCCGGGTCACGGCGATGCCGCTCCCGCCCGAGCGCCAGTGGGAGAGCAGCGAGGGCGCCGACGTACGGCAGCTGCCCGGCGGTCTGTCCAACACCACGCACGGCGAAGGCGTCGTACGCGGTATCGGGTACGCGGTCGGCATCAAGAACGTCGGCTTCTCCGAGGGCTTCGACGACTACTCGACCGCGCGGGTGCGGATGGAGGTCGTCGGCGGCGAGCCGGTGGCCGTCGTGCACACCGCGATGGCGGAGGTCGGGCAGGGCGGCGTGACCGTCCACGCGCAGATCGCGCGCACCGAGCTCGGTGTGGCGCAGGTGACCATCCACCCGGCCAACACGCAGGTGGGTTCGGCGGGTTCGACCTCGGCCTCCCGGCAGACGTACGTCACGGGCGGTGCCGTCAAGAACTCCTGCGAGCTGGTCCGGGAGCAGGTGCTGGAGCTGGGCCGCCGCAGGTTCGGTACGTACCACCCCGCCTGGGCCACGGCCGAACTGCTCCTGGAGGGCGGCAAGGTCGTCACCGACGGCGGTGAGGTGCTCGCCGACCTGGTGGACGTCCTCGGCGACGAGGCCGTGGAGATCGAGGCGGAGTGGCGGCACCGGCCGACCGTGCCGTTCGACCTGCGCACCGGTCAGGGTGACGGCCACGTCCAGTACAGCTTCGCCGCGCACCGCGCGGTCGTCGAGGTGGACACCGAGCTGGGCCTGGTCAAGGTGATCGAGCTGGCCTGCGCGCAGGACGTCGGCAAGGCGCTCAACCCGCTGTCCGTCGTCGGCCAGATCCAGGGCGGTACGACCCAGGGCCTGGGCATCGCGGTGATGGAGGAGATCATCGTCGACCCGAAGACCGCGAAGGTCAGGAACCCGTCCTTCACGGACTACCTGATCCCGACCATCCTCGACACGCCGACCATCCCGGTCGACGTCCTCGAACTCGCCGACGACCACGCCCCGTACGGGCTCCGTGGCATCGGTGAGGCACCGACCCTGTCCTCGACCCCGGCGGTCCTCGCGGCGATCCGCAACGCGACCGGCCTGGAGCTCAACAGGACACCGGTCCGCCCGGAACACCTGACGGGCAACGCGTAACACTGCCGAACGGCAGCCCGGCGCCGGGCAGTTGCCCAACTCCCCGGCGCCGGACCCACAAGCGTGCACCTCCGGGCCGTCCCCCGGGTCATGCACTTCCCAAATCCCGCGCGCCGCCGAAGGCATCGGCATGCGCCGGGGGCCCCTGTGAACCTTGGGAGAAGGCACCATGACCCAGCAGTCACTCGAACCCAGGGCGACGGCCGAAGACGCGGGAGAAGGCACCCGCGTCCCGGCCGGACGGTCCTGGCTCGACCGGTACTTCCACATATCCCGGCGCGGATCGAGTGTCGCGCGTGAAGTGCGCGGCGGCGTCACCACCTTCATGGCGATGGCGTACATCCTTCTGCTCAACCCCCTGATCCTGTCCGGCAAGGACGCGGCCGGGGACACGCTCGGCCAGAAGGCGCTGATCACCGCGACGGCGTTCGCGGCGGCCTTCACCACGTTGCTGATGGGCTTCGTCGGCAAGGTGCCGCTGGCGCTCGCCGCCGGCCTCTCGGTCTCGGGCGTGCTGTCCTCGCAGGTCGCCCCGCAGATGACCTGGCCGCAGGCGATGGGCATGTGCGTGATGTACGGCGTCGTCATCATGCTCCTGGTCGTCACCGGCCTGCGCGAGATGATCATGAATGCGATCCCGCTCGCGCTCAAGCACGGCATCACCATGGGCATCGGGCTGTTCATCGCGCTGATCGGCTTCTACAAGTCCGGCTTCGTGCACCAGGGCAAGGCCACCCCGGTCACCCTCGGCCCGGCCGGCGAACTGGCCGGCTGGCCGGTGCTGCTGTTCGCCGGCACCCTGCTGCTGATCTTCATGCTGCAGGCCCGCAACGTCCCCGGGGCGATCCTGGTCGGCATCGTCAGCGGCACCGTCGTGGCGGCCGCGCTGAACGGCCTCGGGGTCGTCGATCCCAGGCAGTGGGCCGACGGCGCCCCGGAACTGCACGGGTCCGCCGTCTCCATGCCGGACTTCTCGCTCTTCGGTCACGTCGAGTTCGGCGGCTGGGGCAAGGTCGGCGCGATGACGGTGGCGATGATCGTCTTCACCCTGGTGCTCGCCGGGTTCTTCGACGCGATGGCCACCATCATCGGCGTCGGCACCGAGGCGAAGCTGGCCGACGACAAGGGCCGGATGCCGGGCCTGTCCAAGGCGCTGTTCATCGACGGCGCGGGCGGCGCGATCGGCGGGCTCGCGGGCGGCTCCGGGCAGACCGTGTTCATCGAGTCGGCGACCGGCGTCGGCGAGGGGGCCCGGACGGGTCTGGCCTCGGTCGTCACCGGCCTGTTCTTCGCGGCCTGCCTGTTCTTCACCCCGCTCACCGCGATCGTCCCGCAGGAGGTGGCCTCGGCCGCCCTGGTGGTCATCGGCGCGATGATGCTGATGAACGCCCGGCACGTGGACTGGGCCGACCGGGCCACCGCCATTCCGGTGTTCCTGACTGTCGTCCTGATGCCCTTCACGTACACCATCACCACCGGTGTGGCCGCGGGCGTGATCTCGTACACCGTCATCAAGACGGCTCAGGGCCGGGCGCGGGAGATCGGGGCATTCATGTGGGGCCTGACAGGGATCTTCCTGGTCTATTTCGCCCTCAGTCCCATTGAGAGCTGGCTGGGCGTCCAGTAGGCGTGTGGACGCTCCGCTGGGAGAGCCGTGACGGAGCTGCGGTCGGTCGTCGGCCGCGGGTCCGTCGGGGCTGGTCGCGCAGTTCCTCCCCCCAGCCTTCGGCCGGGGGGACCCCCAGCGCCCCTTCGGGGGCGCCTGTCCCTGACCTCGTTTAAGGAGACCGAGACATGCTGGACATCGCCGAGGAGCTGGACCGGTGGGTCGCCGAGGGGCGCAACTTCGCCGTGGCCACGGTGGTGGCGGTCGGGGGGAGTGCGCCGCGGCAGCCCGGTGCGGCTCTCGCGGTGGATGCCGGGGGGACCGCCGTCGGCTCGGTGTCCGGCGGCTGTGTGGAGGGCGCCGTGTACGAGCTGTGCCGGCAGGCGCTGGAGGACGGGGAGACCGTCCTGGAGCGCTTCGGGTACAGCGACGAGGACGCCTTCGCCGTCGGCCTGACCTGTGGCGGCGTCATCGACATCCTCGTCACCCCGGTCCGGGCGGACGACCCCGCCCGGCCGGTGGTCGCGGCGGCGCTGTCCGCTGCCGCGGGCGGGCGGGCGGCGGCCCTCGCGCGGGTCGTCACCGGCCCGGCCCAGCTGCTGGGCCGGGCCCTGCTGGTGGACGCCGACGGTGCCCACGAGGGCGGTTTCGGCGCCCACCCCGAGCTGGACCGGACGGTCGCCGCCGAGGCCGCCGCCCTCCTGGGCGCGGGCCGCACCGGCACTCTGGAGATCGGGGAACAGGGCTCTCGGTGCGGAGCACCGCTCACGGTGCTGGTCGAGTCGTCCGTCCCGCCACCCCGGATGATCGTCTTCGGTGCGATCGACTTCGCGTCCGCGCTGGTCAGGGTCGGCAGGTTCCTCGGCTACCGCGTGACGGTGTGTGACGCGCGGCCGGTCTTCGCCACCAGGAACCGTTTCCCGGAGGCCGACGAGATCGTCGTCGAGTGGCCGCACCGGTACCTGGAGCGCACGCGGGTCGACGGCCGTACCGTCCTGTGCGTCCTCACCCACGACGCCAAGTTCGACGTCCCGCTGCTCCGGCTCGCGCTGCGCCTCCCGGTGGCCTACGTCGGCGCGATGGGGTCCCGCCGTACCCACCTGGACCGCAACGAACGCCTGCGCGAGGTCGGCGTCACCGAACTGGAGCTGGCCCGCCTCCGGTCGCCCATCGGCCTCGATCTCGGCGCCCGTACGCCCGAGGAGACCGCACTGTCGATCGCGGCCGAGATCGTCGCGAACGGCCGGGGCGGCAGCGGGGTCTCCCTGACCGGCGCGCACACCCCGATCCACCACGACGTGACGTCCGCGGCACTCCCGGCACGGCGGATCGGATCGGTGGCGTAGCGCTCCGCCGAGCGGGCCCCTCGGGCGCCCCTGGGCGGGCCCCCGGGCGGGCCCGCGCCCGGTCAGGGCCGCCGGAGGAGCGAGTTGACCGCCCGCCCGAACACCGCCCGGGAGGTCCGGCGGACCAGCGGGTCGAAGAGCGACGGCAGCCCCCGGATCCGCAGTTCCTCGTGCCAGACCACCCGGGTACGGCCGCCGGGCCCGGGGTGCACCTCCAGTTCGGCCCAGCCGAGCACCACCCGGCCGTGTTTGACCAGGCGGCACCGGCCGGAGCCGCCGTCCCGCGGGGGCTCCCAGACGGTCACCTCCATGGGATCGTCGAACGACAGCGGCCCGAACCCGGAACGGGCGACGAAGACCGTGCCCTCGTGGGTCGGGGGATCGGTGAGCACGGTGACCCGGGTCAGCGGAACCACGTCGGCGTGCCGGGACCACTCCGTGAGCCGGCGCCAGGCCTCGTCGATCGGCAGCGGAGCCGTCCGCTGGAGGAGGAAGTTGACCACGGCACGATCGTAGGGAACCGGCCACCGATCGCGGGTCGCACACGGGATGTTCACAGGACAGACAGATTCGTCCAACCCGGGCCGGAGTCGGACCCGGCCCCGCACGACTCCCGCGATGGCGGGCAAATCGCCCGCCCGCACGGCGAGTTGGCCGACATGCCGTCGAAGACCCCTGGCGTCCCGATCGCCCGGGCGGTCCGGTCCCGTGGTCAATTCCCGGTGACGGACTCCACCCAGCTGATGAAGTTCGCCGTCGGGTCGCCGGTGCGCTCGGCCTCGGTGTGTCCCTGGGCCCACACGGTGGCGAAGTCGACGTCTCGGATGCCGTAGTCGCGCAAGGCCAACCGGAGGTTGATCTCGGTGGTGTTGGCAGTGTCGCCCTGCATGATGCCGGTGCGGATCCGCCAGTGCCGCGCGACCTGCGACCGGCGGTAGCCGTCGAAGGCGGGTGACAGGAAGTACAGCGGGTTGTACGCGTCGGCCCGCCAGGCCATGTCCTTGCCGACGCCGTCCTTCTTCGCGAAGTCGCTGTCGTAGGCCACGGAGCCGTAGTCGGAGCTCCAGTCGGAGTACGTGGCGTACGTCGTCTCGTTCGCCCGGACGACGTCACGGGTGAGCGGGGCGAAGTGCGCGGGGGCGTTCAGCCCCGTCGCGAAGACGCCGTTCTCGGTCTGCCCGCGGGAGTACCCGTCGAACGCGCCGACCGGCTTGTTCGCGGTCTTCTGGCTGTTGACGAAGCCTTCGAGGCCGGAGACCGTCGCGGTGTTGGTGGCGGCGTCGTAGGTGACCCACGTACTGGCGGTGTTGAGGTAGGCGATGTAGTCGTCGACGGTCCGGTACGTGGTCGAGGTCCCCGGCTGACCCGATCCGGGCGGGCCGCCCATCGTGGTGAGGGTGTACGGGAACGTGGTGTCGGACAGGAAGTTGTTCAGCGAGGTGGTGATCACCTCGATCAGGTGGTCGTAGTAGCTGCCGGCCAGGTGGGTGCCGCTGTCGGACGCGGTCAGCGTCAGGCGCCTGCCGTGCTCGTCCCGCAGCCCCAGCCGGTTGACGTACCTGGGCCAGGCCTTCGCGAGGTCCGCCGAGTAGGCGCTGGTCCAGGTGCCGGACGCGCGGGTGCCGGTCGAGGCGAACTGGCCCATGTTCCACTCGTAGGACAGGTTGGCCTCGTGCAGGCTGGTGATCGGGCACCAGGCCATGACCGCGGCGACCGCGTCGCTGAGGGGCCTGCCCTTCGCGTCCGCCATCGCCGCGCCGATCGTGCGCAGGTACGGGTCGTACAGGGGGCTGTCGCCGGAGGCGCCCGCCACGGTGTCCTGGGCGCCGCCGCCGCTCATGCCGAACAGGACGATGTCGTCCGTGCTGCCGGGCAGGACGCCCCGGTTGTACCGCAGGAAGCGCACCGCGGCCTTGAGGTCGGTCACGCCCCAGGGGGCCGCGTCGGAGCGGGTACCGGTCGAGCTGTCGCGGCCGCGCAGGCCCGGCCACACGTAGATGTGCCCGGCCGCGAGGTACGGCGAGACGCTGCGGTAGCTGTAGGACGTGGCCGGCTTCTGGGCGGCGTAGCCGGGGGTGTTGACCGGGACGACGATCGGCGCCGTGCGTGCCGAGTACGCGCCGAAGGTGCCCTTCGGGTCGACCGTCGCGGTGTACGTGGTGCCGTCGTCGTTCGGGGTGGCCTTCAGGTAGGCGCCCGGCACGTAGACCGACAGGTTCTCGATGTCCGTCGCGGCCGGGTTGGTGACGTACACCTTCCCGAGCTGGTAGTACACGTCGTTGGCCGAGTCGTACGACCAGGCGGCGGGATCGAACTCCAGCGAGTACGCCGAGTCCGCCGTGGACGTGCCCGACGTGCCGGACGGGCCGGTCGACGGCGAGGCGCCGGCGAAAGCCCTGCCTGCCGCGCCCTCGGCCATGCCGAACGCGGCCACGGCTGCGGCACCCCGGACAACGGTTCTGCGGTTGATCTCCACCCGTGGACCTCCTTGTGCAGCGGGTTGCTGTGCGGCTCTTCCGCGTCACCGACTGTAGGCAAGGACGCCAGGGATTGTTGACAATTTTGATGATTATTTTGTTAGAAGGTTGCCCGGCAGTCGGCCTTCGGCGCCTCCGGGTGTGAACATGGAGGCAGGGGACCCGAACCCGGCCGGAGAGGACGAACCGTGCGCTACCGCGACCGCACCCACGCGGGCCGCGAACTCGCCGCCGCGCTGGCCGGGCTGCGCGACGAGGGCGCCCTGCCCGACCCGATCGTGCTGGCGCTGCCCCGGGGCGGTGCGGCCGTCGCCGCCGAGGTGGCCCGCGAGCTGTCGGCCCCGCTCGACGTTCTCGTCGTACGCAAGATCGGAGCCCCGTACCACGAGGAGTTCGGCGTCGGCGCGATCGCCGGGGACGACCCGCCGCTCCTGGACCTGGCGACCCTGGCCCACCTGGACCTGAGCGTGGACTCCCTCGCCCCCGTCGTCGAGCGGGAGCGGCAGGAGCTGCGCCGCCGCGAGCGCCGCTACCGCGAGGGCCGGCCACCGCCCGCACTGCGCGGCCGTACCGTGCTCGTCGTCGACGACGGCCTCGCCACCGGCTCCACCGCCCGCGCCGCGCTCCGGCACGTACGGGCCCGGGGTCCCGCGCGCACCGTACTGGCCGTCCCGGTCGGCGCCCCCGACTCCCTGGACGCGCTCGCCGCCGAGGCCGACCTCGTCGTCTGCCCGTACCGCCCGGCGGTGTTCAGCGCGGTCGGGCAGTGGTACGACGACTTCGGGCAACTGACGGACGACGACGTGCTCGACGCGCTGCGCCGGGCCTGACCGGGACGGGGCGCGCGGTGCCGGAGCTGGCCGGGGGCGAGGCACGGCGCCGGTTCGCCGCGGCCCGGGTGGCGCGGCTCGCCACGGTGGACGGCGACGGCCGTCCCCATCTGGTGCCGGTCGTCTTCGCCCTGCACTGCGCCGACGGGATCGTCACCGCCGTCGACCACAAACCCAAGACCACCATCCGCCTCAAGCGGCTGCGCAACATCGCCGCGCGGCCGTCGGTGTGCCTGCTCGCGGACGCGTACGACGAGAACTGGGACCGCCTGTGGTGGGTGCGCGCCGACGGCGAGGCGGTCGTCGTTCCCGCCGACGCGGCGCTCGTCGCACCGCTGGCCGCGAAGTACCCGCAGTACCGGGAACACCCGCCGGCCGGCGCGGTCGTCGTCATGACCGTGACGCGCTGGACCGGCTGGCAGGCGGCGCCCCTGTGATCCGCCTCTTGCGATCCGGGCCTCCGCCGGGCCGGCCGGGGCCCGCACAGACGTGGACTCCTCGCGGGCTGCGGACCCCCTGGATACGATGGACGCGATGGCGACGCGCATCGCGGGCTACGAGGTCCAGGGCGAGATCGGGCGCGGCGGCATGGCCGTCGTCTACCGTGCCAAAGACCTGCGTCTGGACCGGACCGTCGCCCTGAAACTGCTGGCCCCCGAGATGGTGCGCAACGACACCTTCCGCCGCCGTTTCACCCACGAGTCACGGGTCGCCGCCGCCATCGACCACCCCCACATCGTGCCGATCTTCGAGGCCGGCGAGACGGACGGCGTGCTGTACATCGCGATGCGGTATGTCTCGGGACCCGACCTGCGCGCCCTGCTGGACGAGGAGGGCGTGCTGCCGGTGGACACGGTGCTGCGGATCGCCGCCCAGGTCGCCTCCGCACTCGACGCGGCGCACGAGCACGACCTGGTGCACCGGGACGTGAAGCCCGGCAACGTGCTGGTGGCCCGGGGCACGGACAGCGAACACCCCGAACACGTCTACCTCACGGACTTCGGGCTCACCAAGAAGTCGCTGTCGCTGACCGGGTTCACGACGGTCGGCGAGTTCGTCGGCACCCTGGACTACGTGGCGCCGGAGCAGATATCGGGGCGCCCGGTGGACGGACGCTGCGATCTCTACAGTCTCGCCTGCGTGGTCTTCGAGATGCTCGCCGGCGGTCCGCCGTTCGTCCGGGACGAGGACATCGCGCTGCTGTGGGCGCACCAGTACGACGCCCCGCCCGCGCTGAGCGAGGTGCGGGCCGGGCTGCCGCCGGGGCTCGACGACGTGTTCGCCAGGGCGCTGGCCAAGGCCCCCGAGGACCGGTACGGCTCCTGCCTGGAGTTCGTGGCCGCGCTGCGGCGCGCCGCGCAGGGCACCGGAGCGGCCGGGCGGCCCCCCGCCCACCGGGACGCCGACGCCGACGCCGACGCCGACGCCGACGGCGACGGCGACGGCGACCCGACCGTCGGCCGCAAGGCCGTCCGGACCCCGACCGTCGGCCGCGAGAGCACGCAGGCCCCGCCCCCGCCCGCCTGGGCCTGCCCGGTGTTCCGCCGCTAGCCTGCCCGGTCCCCGGTGAGGTGCTGCTCGGCCCAGACGGTCTTGCCGGTGCCGCCGTGCCGGGTGCCCCAGCGCCGGGTCAGCTGGCCGACCAGGAGGAGTCCGCGTCCCCCCTCGTCGTAGGTGTGGGCCCGCCGCATGTGCGGGGCGGTGTTGCTGGAGTCGAAGACCTCGCAGGTCAGGGTGTGGTCGTCGTGGATCAGGCGGAGCCGGACGGGCGGGCGGCCGTACCGGAACGCGTTGGTGACCATCTCGCTGACGATGAGCTCGGTGATGAACGCGGCCTCCTCCAGCTGCCACGCGGCCAGCTGCTCGGTGGCCAGTTTGCGGGCCTCGGCGACCGCGGCGAGGTCGAAGGGGAGCTCCCAGGTGGCCACCCGGTCGGCGTGCAGGGCCCGGGTGCGGGCGACGAGCAGGGCGATGTCGTCGTCGGGCCGGTGGGTGAGCATGGACGTCAGGACCCGGTCGCAGACGGTGTCCAGGGTCTCGGCGGGCCGGCCGAGCGCGGCGAACATCGTGTCGAGGGCGTCGTCGATGTCGTGCTCGCGGGGTTCGAGCAGGCCGTCGGTGTAGAGGGCGATCAGGCTGCCCTCGGGGAGTTCCGCCTCGTACGACTCGAAGGGCAGGCCGCCGAGGCCGAGCGGGGGACCGGCCGGGACGTCGAGGAAGCGGACGGTGCCCGCGGTGACCACGGCGGGCGGCGGGTGCCCGGCCCGGGCGACGCAGAGCCGCCGGGTGACGGGGTCGTACACGCTGTACAGGCAGGTCGTGCCGACACCGCCGGCGGCCTCGGCGGCGGTGTCGGCACCGGCCTCCTCGGCGGAGAGATGGACCACCAGGTCGTCGAGGTGGCTGAGGAGCTCGTCGGGCGGCAGGTCGACGTCGGCCAGGGTGCGCACGGCGGTACGGACCCGGCCCATGGTGGCCGCGGCCCGCATGCCGTGGCCGACGACGTCGCCCACGACGAGCGCGACCCGGGTCCCGGACAGCGGGATGACGTCGAACCAGTCGCCGCCCACCCCGGCCTGGCTGACCGAGGGCAGATAGCGGGTGGCGATGTCCAGGGCCGCCTGTTCGGGCAGGGTCTGCGGGAGCAGGCTGCGCTGCAGCGTCATCGTGGTGGTGTGCTGCCGCTGGGCGCGGGCGGCGCTCTCGATGCTGGTGGCGGTGCGCGCCGCGAGCTGCTCGGCGAGCCACAGGTCCTCCGCGTCGAACGGCTCGGTCCGCCGGTTCCGTCCGAAGAGGGCCACACCGAACGTGACGTCGCCCGCCCTGAGCGGCACCGCCAGCAGCGAGTGCGTCCCGCTCTGCCTGATCCACGCGGCGGCCTGCGGATCCTCCCGCTCCCAGCGGTTCAGGACCTCGTCGCCGCCCCCGTACACCGTGCCCCGCCCCTCGGCCAGGCACCGGCCCGACGGTGACCACGGCGGGCAGTGCAGCACATCGCCGGAGGGCCGCGGGAGCGGCGGGGCGTCGGACAGCGACCGCACGGCGGCCCGGCGCAGCGCGACGCCGTCGGGCGGCGGCACGTCGGGCGGCCGCGGGTGCCCCCGGGCGAGCTCGCCCGCGCGTGGCGGAGCGTCCAGCAGGTCCACCGCGCACACGTCCGCGAACTCGGGGACGGCGACCTCGGTCAGCTCCCGTGCGGTGCACTGCACGTCGGAGCTGGTGCCGATGCGCACCCCGGCGTCGCCGAGGAGCAGCATCCGGCGCCGTACCAGCTGCTGGGAGGCGTCGGCGTGGGCCGTCAGGGCCACCGCCCGCACCCTGCCGCCCGAGTCCGCCAGCGGCGCGAGCCGCACATGCCAGCTGCGCTCCGGGGCGGCCGGATCCAGGTGGAGCCGCACCTCCTGCGGTCCGGCGCCGTCCAGGACCCGCCGCATGGCCGCCTCGGCCTCGGCACTGCCCTCGTACGGCACGACGTCCGTCAGCCGCAGCCCCCGCATCATCCCCTCCGCCAGCGCCAGCGTGCGCTGCGTCGCGACGCTCGCCCGGGCCAGCCGCAACTCCTCGTCGAAGACGGCGGAGACGCACGGCGACTGCTGGAAGGCCCATTCGCCGAGCGCCTCCCCGGCGGCGGCCGCCACCGGACCGGTCACCGCGGACACCACCTGCCACTCCGCGCCGCCCGTCCGTTCGCCGGAGGACCTGCGGTGGACCAGGACGTCCCGGTCCAGCCGGTGCCCGTCGCGGTGGCGCAGCGCCACGGTCCCGCTCCAGCGCGGTCCGTCCGCGGCCTTCCGCCAGGCGTCCCGGTCCGGGTCGGCGAGCAGCCGGGCGGCGGGCTGTCCGAGGATCTCGGCGGGCGGGTAGCCCAGCAGCAGCCGGGCCCCGTCGCTCCAGCCGGTCACGGCACCCTGCTCGTCGACCGTGACCGAGGCGGTGCGGGCCCGCTGGGGCACGGCATGCGTCCGTGCCGGGTGGCTGGGAGGGGTGGGAGGTCGTTCCATCGACGCTCATCCTTCGCGGAACCTGCGCGGCCGGCTCTCTCCCCAGGATGATCCCGGCCGCCACGGAGCACCAATCCGCCGCCGCCACCGCGGGCTCCTGCCGCGCGGCCGCGGGAGGCTCCTGTGACGTGCCTGTGACGGTCGGCGGACACCGTCATGACGCCGGCTTGTGAGGGTTCCATAAACGGACAAATCGCCCCTGTCGGATCGATCGGTCGAGGAACCCTCATGAGCGTCACCGCACTCACCCAGCACACCGAGACCGCCGCCGCGCTGGCCCCGCGTGAGCGCGAGACGCTGAAGCACATCGCCGCGGGCTGCACCTACCTCCAGGCGGCCCGGCAGATGGGGCTCTCCAGGCACACCGTCGACGCCTACCTCCGCCGGATCCGCGCCAAGCTCGACATCAACACCACCGCCGAGCTCACCCGGCTGGCCATCTCCCTGGGACTGTGATCCCACTCCGCCCGACAGATCCGCCCGTGCCGTGGCAGCGTGGGAACAGTGGCTGAGCACGGTGGTGTCCTGGAGGCGGAGATGACGGTGAACGGGCTCGGACTGGTGGTGCACGGCGGGCGCGCGGAGGCGGTGGAGGCGGCCCGTGCCGTACGGGCGTGGGCCGCGGAGCACGACGTGCGGTGCACGGACATCGACGTGTGGCACGACGGCGGACGGCACCACTCCGGGGAGGAGGTGGCGGCCGCCGGCGATCCCGACCTGATCGTCACCCTCGGCGGGGACGGCACCTTCCTGCGCGGTGCCCGGCTCGCCGCCCGCAACGACGCGCTGGTCCTCGGTGTCGACCTGGGCCGGGTCGGCTTCCTGACCGAGGTGCCGGTCTGCTCGGTGCGGGAGGCGCTGGACGCGATCCGGGAGGACCGTTACACCGTCGACAGCAGACTCCTGCTGACCATGCGCGCCTCCCGGCGCCTGGAGGTGCCGGCCGACATGGAGCGGCTGATGCGGTACGGCCGCGGTCCGCTGCTGCCGCCTCCCCAGGTCCGCACCGACTGTGAGCAGGACACCGACTGGGGTGTCCCGCTGCACGTCGCCGCGGTCAACGACATCGTCCTGGAGAAGCTGTCCCGGGACCGCCAGGTCTCCGTCGGCGTCTACGTCTCCGGCCGGCTGCTCGCCTCCTACTCCGCCGACGCGCTGCTGGTGGCGACGCCGACCGGCTCGACCGCGTACAGCTTCGCGGCCGGCGGCCCGGTCGTCTCGCCGTGCGCGGAGGCCCTCGTCTTCACCCCGGTCGCCCCGCACATGACGTTCAACCGCTCGGTGGTCACCGCCCCGAACGAGGCGGTCGGGCTGCGCGTCCTGGAACGCTCGGGCCAGGCCGCGGTCAGCGTCGACGGCCAGGTGCGGGGTGTGCTGGAGCCGGGGGACTGGATCGGCGTCTACGCCGCCCCGACCCGGCTGCGGGTGGTCCGGCTCGCGGCGATGGACTTCTACGGCCGGCTGCGCGAGCGCATGAACCTGACCGACGCCCCGGCCGCCGTCGCCGACGGCGCCCCCGCCCCCCTGTGGTCGCTGCGCACGCCCCCGCCCGGCGACCTCTCCCACCTCTCGCTGCCGCTCATGGCGGCGGACTACACCGAGGCGGATGATCCGTGCGCCGACTGGAAGGACGGCGTCGCCCCCGCACTGGACAAGTCGGCCTTCCCGCGTCCCGCGCAGGAGGGCGACGGCAACCCGTGACCGCCGAACGGGGTCAGTAGCGGCCGCCCACCGTCCGCGCGGCCAGCGCGTCCAGCGTGGCGGCCTCGTCGGCGGTCAGCTCGACGCCGGCGGCTGCCACGTTCTGCTCCAGCCACTTCACACGCTTCGTGCCCGGGATCGGCACCACGGGCACCCCGAGGTGCGCGCTGCGCGCCTGCACCCAGGCCAGCGCCAGCTGTGCCGGGGTCACGCCCCTGGCCGCCGCCAGGGTGCGGAGGGCGTCCGCGATCCCCTCGTTGTCCGTCGTCCGGAACCGGGGCAGCCGCAGGCGCGCGTCGCTCGCCGGCAGTGCGGTGACGTCGACCGTGCCGGTCAGGAAGCCGCGGCCGAGCGGCGAGTACGCCACCAGGGCGACGCCCAGCTCGCGCAGGGCGTCCGCGACGGTCGTCTCCACGTCCCGGGACCAGATCGAGTACTCGCTCTGCACCGCCGTGACCGGGTGCACGGCGTGGGCGCGGCGCAGCAGCTCGCCGGTCACCTCCGACAGGCCGACGTGCCGGATCTTGCCCTCCTTCACCAGCTCCGCCATGGCGCCGATCGACTCCTCGATCTCGGCGTTCTGCGGCGGCCGGTGCAGGTAGTAGAGGTCGATGTGGTCGACGCCCAGGCGCAGCAGGGAGGCGTCGCAGGCGCGCCTGATGTAGCCCGGGTCGCCGCGCAGCGTCCAGGTGTCGGCGCCCATCCGGTCGATGCCGGTCTTCGTGGCGAGCTGCACCTCGTCGCGGCGGCCCGCGATCGCCCGGCCCACCAGCACCTCGTTGTGCCCGAAGGCGTAGGCGTCGGCGGTGTCGATGAGGGTGACGCCGAGGTCGAGGGCCCGGTGGATGGTGTCGATCGCGTCGTCCCAGCTGGTCGGGCCGTAGCCCTCGCTCATGCCCATGCAGCCGAGGCCCTGGGCGGAGGTGGTGAGGGCGCCGAGAGAAACCGTGTTCACGGCAGGACTCCGTTCGATGTGCGCAGTGCGTACGATGAGAGATACCGGAGGATCCTCCGGTAGTAGCGACGTTAACGGAGGATCCTCCGGTAAGCAAGTGAGCGGAATGCCCGGTACGGTGACCGGCCTGGAGGGGAGTACGGCATGAGCGAACAGGGACCCGGGCGGCCGGTGCGCGCCCACGCCCGCCGCAACCGCGAGAAGCTGGTGGCGGCGGCGCTGGCGGAGTTCACGCGCGGCGGCAAGGACGTGCCGCTGGACAGCATCGCCAGGGCGGCCGGGGTCGGCATCGGCACCCTCTACCGGCACTTCCCGACCCGGGACGCGCTGGTCCTCGCGGCCTACGAGCACGAGGTGGACCAGGTGTGCGCCGACGCGGCGGACCTCCTCGCGACCCGTGCGCCGGACCGGGCGCTGCGCGAGTTCATGGGCCGGCTGGCGGGCCTGCTCGTCACGAAGCAGCACATGTCCGAGGCGCTGCGCTCCGGCGGGACGCAGGGCTCGTACGCCAAGGTCTACGACACCGTCGACACGCTCTTCACCGCGGGCGTCGCCGCCGGGACGCTGCGGTCCGACATGGCGACGGCCGACGTCGTCCGGGCCATGGGCGGTCTGCTGCGGCTGGACGCGGGCGGCGACTGGCGGGGGCAGGCCGACCGGCAGATCAGGCTCCTGATGGACGGCCTGCGGACAGGAGCTCCGGTCCGCGCCGAAGGGCGCGGGCCGGAGCGGTAGTTCAGGGTCCGGTCAGTCCGCGGACCGCACCGTCGGCATGGCGAGCGCGACCGGGCCGGTCTTGCAGGAGTCGTGGCAGTCCTTCTCCAGGCTGCAGCACAGTGAGCAGATCGCCCCGGAGTGGAACGGGCAGCCCGCCACGTCCGGCCGCTCGAAGTCGGTCGCGCACACGGTGCAGGTCAGCGTGGCCGCCGACGGCAGCCCGTCCGGGCCGAGCAGCGGCTCCGCGAGGTCGTCGACACGGGCGATGTAGTACTTCCCCCCGGTCAGCACCGCGAACAGCGGCGAGAGCACCATCGCCAGGAACAGCGCGATGAACGGCGAGTACGCCTTGCCGTACGCGCCGAAGGCGTTGAAGTAGGCGGCGATCGAGACCGCCGACGCGATCAGCATCGAGCCGAAGCCGACCGGGTTGAAGTTGTGCAGGTGGGCCCGCTTGAACTCGATGTACGACGGGCTCAGCCCCAGCGGCTTGTTGACGACCAGGTCGGCGACGACCGCGCCGATCCAGGCGATCGCCACGTTGGAGTAGAAGCCCAGCACGGTGTTGAGGAAGCCGAAGACGCCGCCCTCCATCAGGGCCAGGGCGATGCCCACGTTGAGGAAGATGTAGACCACACGCCCGGGATGACGGTGCGTCAGCCGGGAGAAGAAGTTCGACCAGGACAGCGAACCGGAGTACGCGTTCGTCGAGTTGATCTTTATCTGGGAGAGGATCACGAAGAACGTGGCGAGGCCCAGCGCGACCGGCGCCGCGAACGTCCTGAACCCGGACACGTACTGCTGGATCGGCTCGTTGGCCTTGGCGAGGCCCACGCTGCCGGCGATGTAGAAGGCGAGGAACGCGCCGCCGATCTGCTTGGCGGCCCCGAGCACCACCCACCCCGGACCGGCCGAGAGCACCGCACCCCACCACTTCCGGCCGTTCTCCGGCGTCTTGTCCGGCATGAACCGCAGGTAGTCGACCTGCTCGCCGATCTGCGCGATCAGCGACAGCGCGACACCCGCACCCGCGCCCACCCCGAGCATGCTGATGCTCGACCCGGTCGGCGAGTTGCCCGCGAAGTGCGTGAACTCCGAGAACTTGCCCGGCTCCTGGATCGCGATGGACACGAACGGCGCGACCATCAGCACCAGCCACACCGGCTGCGTCCACACCTGCATCTTCGACAGCGCGGTCATGCCGTAGATGACCAGCGGCAGGATGATGACCGAGCAGATCAGGTAGCCGACCGCCAGCGGGATGTGCAGGCCCAGCTCCAGCGCCTGCGCCATGATCGAGCCTTCGAGCGCGAAGAAGATGAAGGTGAAACTGGCGTAGATGACCGAGGTGAGTGTCGAGCCGAGGTAGCCGAAGCCCGCACCCCGGGTCAACAGGTCCATGTCGATCGAGTACTTGGCCGAGTAGTACGAGATCGGGATGCCGGTGAGGAAGATGACCACGGCCGCGGTCAGGATCGCCACCAGTGCGCTGGAGAAGCCGTTGGAGATGGCGATCGAACCGCCGATGGCGAAGTCCGCGAGGTAGGCGATGCCGCCGAGCGCGGTGGTGGCCACCACGTAGGGGGTCCAGCGCCGGAAGGACTTCGGCGCGTACCGCAGCGAGTAGTCCTCCAGCGTGTCGTTCTGCGCCCAGTCGTTGTACGTCCGTTTGCCGTCCGTGCCGCTGCCCGTCCCGCCGTCCGCCGCGGCGGACGGCGCCTCTTTCCCGACGATCTCCGTCACGACTCTGCCCTCTCTCGTCCCCGGTCGTTTGCACGGAAGAGTCGCGGCGCGCTGTTTCCCGAACGTTTCACCTGCTTTAAAAGACAAAGCTTGATACTTCCCATGGAAAGTATCTTGATCCGAGGGGGAGTTGGGCTCAGAGCTGGGCGACGACATGGAAGTCGAAGGCGTCCGCCCGCGCCAGGTACAGCCGTTGGGCGAGATGGTTGCCGCGCAGCCGTACGGCGCCCCGCGGGCCCTCGTACGCCACCGCGTCCCCGACCGCGCACATCGCCCGCACCTCCAGCGACCGGGCCCGCTCGGCCAGGGCCGCCAGCAGCAGCACCCCCTCGAAACAGGACTCGCCGAGGCTCCCCACCACCGGGGCGTGCGCCCCGAACCGGGCCGCGTGCCGGGCGCCGAAGTCGAGGCTCTCGGCGGTCGCGAGCGTCTCGAAGAAACCGGCCGCCGCCCACAGCCCGTCGGTGCCGTCCGCGCCCGTGGCCAGCAGGATGTTCTCGTCCATGTGGGTGCTCAGCCGCAGGCACCGCTGGTGCAGCCCGTACCCGGCGAACGCCCGGTTGAAGCGGGCCGCGTCCGCGCCCACCAGCAGCATCAGCACCGCGTCCGCCTCGCACCGCTCGATCCGGCGCAGCACCGGCCCGAACCCCTCCGTACCCAGCGGCACGAACACCTCGTCCCGCACCCGCCCGCCGCACTCCCGCGCGTACGCCCGTGCCGTGCGCGCGGTCACCCGGGGCCACACGTAGTCGTTGCCCACCGTGCACCAGCGCCGCACCCCGGCCGCCTCCGCCAGCAGCCGCATCGCGGGCAGCAGTTGGGCGACGTCGGTCTCACCGGTCAGGAAGACGCCGGGGGTCCGCTCGCCGCCCTCGTACTGCGCGGTGTAGACGTACGGCACCCGGCCGGCGACCCGGGGCAGCAGCGCCTGCCGTACCGCCGAGGTGTGCCAGCCCACCACCCCGTCCACGGCGCCCAGCGAGACCAGGGCCCCCACCTCGGCCGCCACCCGGGCCGGCGGTGCCCCGCCGTCCACCGTGACCAGCCGGACCTCCCGGTCCAGCACCCCGCCCGCGGCGTTCAGTTCCTCCACGGCCAGCCGGGCGGCCGACTCGCACGACGGCCCGAGCACCCCCGCAGGCCCCTGCAACGGCACGACCAGGGCGAGGAGCAGCGTGCCGCGCACGCCGCTCGGCGGCGCCGGACGCATCGGCCACCTCCGTGCGGGCATGGGGAACGCGGATTCCGGTCCCGGGCCCCGGCGCCGTCGCCAAGACTCGTATTCTGCGCGCACAGTAGACCTACCGGAAGGACACCGGCAATGCCGTCCGTACCCTCCTCGCCGGACCTCGCCCACCTCCTCAGCCATGCCGAGCGGCGGGTCGTGCGGCGGCTGGCCGCGGTGCTGGCCGAGGAGGACTGCACGGTCGAGCAGTGGCGGGTCCTGTCGCTCGTCGGGGACGGCGGCGGGCACCCCATGTCCGAGACGGCCGAGCACGCCCTGATGCCGGCGCCCAGCCTGACCAAGCTCGTCGACCGCATGGTCGCGGACAACCTCGTCCACCGCCGCCCCGACCCCCACGACCGCCGCCGCGTCCTGCTCCACCTCACCGCGCGCGGCGAGGACCTGCACGGACGCGTCGCCCGCCGGGTCCACGGCGACCAGGCCCGGCTCCTCGAAGAGGTGGGCGGCGGGACGGCGCTGGCGGCCCTCCTCGCCCAGCTCTGCGCGGCGGCGGAGGCCCGGACGGGGGACCCGGCTCCGGCGGCGTTCCCGGACCCGGCCGACGGTGTCACCACCCGGTGAACAGCAGGTGGTTCACCAGCAGCCCGAGCAGCGCCTGCGCCGCGAGCCAGGCGCGCGGCCGGGGCAGGAACGCACAGGCCGGCAGCAGCCACATCGCGAACGGCAGCCAGATGCGCTCCGTCTCCGCCTTGCTCATCCCGGACAGGTCGGCCAGCAGCAGGGCCAGCAGCGCGGCGCCCACGAGGAAGGCCAGCCGCCGCTGCGCGACGGGTGCGGTACGGCTGTGGACGAGTACGGCACCCGCCCGCCGCAGCCCGGCCGCCGTCGCCGCCCCCGTGATGACCACCGTGCAGGCCAGGTTGGCCCACACCCAGTAGCCGTACGGCCGGGTCCCGCCGACCCCCTGGTAGTAGCGGGTGACCAGCAGCCGGTACCCCTGCCACCAGTCGAACCCGGCCAGGGTGAACACGAGCGGGACGACCGCCGCCCCCGCCACCAGCAGCGCGAGCACGACGGGGCGGGCCCGGACCCGGTGCCGGCCGAGCACCAGCACCGCCGCCCCGATCAGCGCGAACAGCGTCAGGCCGTACGACAGATAACAGGTCAGCCCGTACAGGAGTCCGGCGCCCGCCGCCCAGGCCACGGACCGGCCGGTCACCGCGAGCGCCAGCAGGGCCGACGTCCAGGCGGCGACCGCCGCGAAGTACCCGTCCGCCGAGGCACCCACCCACACCGCGGCCGGGGCCATGACCAGGAAGGGCGCGGCCCGCCGGGCGAGCCGCTCGTCGGCCAGGGCCCGCACCGCGACCAGCACGGCGACGCAGGCCGTCGAACCGACCGTGATGCACCAGGCCCCCGCCCAGCCGCCGCCGCCCAGCCCGATCCGGTCCAGGAGGACGAAGGTGAGCGTGGCCGCCGGCGGATGCCCGGCGATGTGCGCCGGCCAGGGGTGCGGGGTGCCGCTGACGATGTGTTGGGTGAAGTCCCGCAGGGTCGCCGGGATGTCGTGGAAGCGGGAGACGACCGTCAGGTACTCGTTCGGGCTGGTCAGCCGGCCCGCCACGCCCCGCTGCCAGCCGTCGACCAGCGCCAGCGACCACGTCCAGGCCAGACAGGCGCCCCAGGCCGCGCCCAGCAGCCCGCGCCAGGGCAGCCGTAGGGCCAGGTTCGGGCCGTACGCCACCACGCCGACCGCGACCAGCACGGCGGCCGGGGTGCCCGGGCCCAGGTGCGGGTCCCAGTCGGCGAACAGCGGCGGCCAGTGCACGAACAGGTTGCGGTAGGTGTCCTGGAGGTGCCGGCCGACCAGGACGGCGACGAGCACCAGCAGGGCGGCGGCGAGGACGGCGAGCAGGTCGGCGGCCGTACGGGTGGACGGGCCGGGCGACGTGCCGGTGGAGGGATCGGCGGACCGATCACGGTGCGGAGCGCGGGTCACACCGGAACGCTAGGCCGGGGATTGCGCCGAACCGTGCATCAGGCGGCTGACGTCAGACTTTCGTCATGGGTCGTGCACCCGTTCCGGGGGGTGTCCCGGCCTACGGTCGGACCATGCGCGACGACGACCCACGGCTTCCCACCTCACCCGGCTTCTGGCGCAGCCCGCTGCGCGGCACCTGGTTCACCTCGGTGCTCGGCCTGGTGCTCCTCGCGGGCGTCACCGTGCTCTTCGTGACCGGACTGGTGTCGTACGCCGCGTACAACCCGGACCTGGCCCCGGTGAACGACCAGACCCCGGACAAGGGCATCCTCGGCTTCTACCTCTTCTCCTGGCCGACGAACCCGTACTGGCTCTACCGGGTCACCCAGGGCCTGCACGTCACCCTCGGCATCGCCCTGATCCCGGTGCTGCTCGCCAAGCTGTGGTCGGTGGTGCCCAAGCTGTTCACGCTGCCCCCGGCCCGCTCGCTGGCCCATGCCCTGGAGCGGGTCTCGCTGCTGCTGCTGGTCGGCGGCGGCCTCTTCGAGTTCACGACCGGCGTCCTCAACGTCCAGCTCGACTACGTCTTCCCCGGCTCCTTCTACCCCCTGCACTTCTACGGCGCCTGGGTGTTCTTCGCCGCGTTCCTGGCCCACGCGGCACTGAAGACGCCGATGGCGCTGCGGGCGGTCCGGGAACGCCGACGGGACCGCGACGAAGCGGGGCTGGCGACCCCCCGGCCGGACGCGCCCACCGTCTCCCGGCGCGGGGCGCTGTGGTTCGTGGGCGGCGCGTCCCTGCTGCTGCTCGTCACGACCGCCGGGCAGAGCATCGGCGGCGCGCTGCGGCGCACCGCGCTGCTCGCACCGCACGGCGGAGCCGACCCGGGCAGCGGTCCGAACGGCTTCCAGATCAACAAGACGGTCGCGTACGCCGGGATCGACGCGCAGGAGACCGGGGACGAGGCATGGCGGCTGGTCGTCACCGGACGCGACGGCCGGACGGTCCGGCTCAGCCGCGCCGACCTGCTCCGACTGCCCCTGCACAGCGCCGCGTTGCCGATCGCCTGCGTCGAGGGCTGGTCGACCGCCGACCAGTGGTGGCGCGGGGTGCGGCTGCGCGACCTCGCCGCGCTCGTCGGCTACGACACCGACCCGCCGGACGTGCTCGTCGAGTCGGTCCAGCGGCACGGCGCCTTCCGCCGCGCGGCCCTGCGCGCCAACCAGGTCGCCGACCCGCGCTCCCTGCTCGCCCTCCAGGTGAACGGCGAGGACCTGTCCCCCGACCACGGCTACCCGGCCCGCGTGATCGTGCCCGCCGCACCCGGTGTCCTCAACACCAAGTGGGTGGCCCGGATGACCTTCGGAGACCTGTGATGCGCCCGCGCCTCGTCATCGGCAGCCCCCTGCAGATCCTCCTGCTGGCCTGCTCGTTCGCACTCGCCGCCTATGCCGGGGTACGGCTGCTGGCCGGCGACTGGCTCGGCGTGACGCTGTGGGTGGTGGGCGCGGCGCTGCTGCACGACCTCGTCCTGCTGCCGCTGTACGCGCTGGCCGACCGGGCGGTGACGCGGGGACCGGGCGCCGCCGGGCGCCGGGCGGGAGCCCCGCCCACGGCGTCCGGGCAGTGGGGGAGGACGATGTACGTCCGGGTCCCGGCCGCGCTCTCCGCGCTGCTCCTGCTGGTGTGGTTCCCGCTGATCAGCGGGATGGTGGCCGCGCGGTACCGGTCGGCCACCGGCCGGTCCGTGGACGGCTACCTGGCCCGCTGGCTGCTGATCACCGCCGTGCTCTTCGGCGGCTCCGCGCTGCTGCTGGCGCTGCGGTCGCGCAGGGCGGCGAAGCGGCGCCCACCGGTCTCCCACTGAGCCGCCGGCTCCCAGTCCCGCGCGTACCGCAGCAGGGCCGGGGTGCCCAGCCGCGCCCAGCGGAAGGGGGCGCCGACCGCCTCCTGGGCGTCGGTGAGGTGGACGTCGGCGCGTTCGTCGACGTCCATCGGCGCGGTCTCGGCGATCAGCAGCCCGCCGGGGGCGAGGAGTTGGGCCACCCGGCGGAGCAGGACGCGTGGATCGCCGCCGATGCCGACGTTGCCGTCCATGAGCAGGACGGTGCCCCAGCGGCCCTCGCCGGGCAGCGGCTCGAAGACGGAGCGGCGCAGGGCCTGGCCGCCGAGCCGCACGGTGTGGTCGACGGCGGCCGTACTGACGTCGATGCCCAGGACGGTACGGCCGCGGGCGGCGAGTTCCGCGACCAGCCGCCCGGGGCCGCAGCCGACGTCCAGGACCGCGCCCTCGCAGCGGTCGAGGACGGCCAGGTCGACCGGGTCGGCCCGCGCGCACCAGCGCTCGACGTCCAGGGGCAGCAGCCAGCCGTCGGTGCGGCGCAGGAACAGCGGGCCGTGCCCGGCGCGCAACGCGGCGGCGTAGGGGTCGGCGCCGGTCCAGGGGACGGGCGGCGAGGTGGTCATCGGCGGTCCGTTCCGCTGTGCGCCGTGCACCGGGACAGCAGGGCGGCGAAGCGCCCGTGGGGGACGAGGGCGGCGACGGCGGCCGCGTCGTCCGCGGTGTCCACGTCCCGCAGCCGGGGCAGGTCGCACACCCGGAGCCCGGCGCCGACGAGGCGCTGCCGCTGGCGGGCGCCGGTCTCCTGCGTGGACATCGGCACCCCGCGGAGCAGGGCCGGGTCCGGGTCGGCGAGCCCCAGCGCCCAGAACCCGCCGTCCTCGGCGCCGCCGAAGTACGCGTCGTACCCCGCGAAGTCCACGGTGAGCAGGCCGGGGGTGACCTGGGGGGTGTCCATGCCGATGAGGAGGGCCGGGCCGGAGCAGTGCGCGAAGGCGTCCGCGAGCCGCTCGTCCAGACCTCCGCCGCATTGCGGCACGACGTCGAAGCCGGGCGGCAGCCAGGGGCCGGGTTCGCCGTCCAGCACCAGCACGCGGCGGGCGGCGGGGGCCGCGGCCACGGCGTCCAGGGTGTCGGCGAGGGACGCCTCGGCGAGGGCGGCGGCCTGTGCGGGGGAGAAGGGCGGGGTCAGCCGGGTCTTGACCCTGCCGGGGCGGGGTTCCTTGGCGATGACGAGGAGGGTGGTCATGGGCGGTCCTTGGGTGGTGCGGGTGGGTGGGGGCTGAGGCGGGGGTGGGGACGCTCACCGGCGCTTGCCGGGTGCCTCCCCCAGCCTTCGGCCGGGGGCCCCAGCGCCCACCCGTGCCGCCACGGCGGCACGACTGCCCGCAGCTGTGCAGGACGCGGCTGGGCAGCGCGCCCCGCAGGGGCGCTGGGGGTACCCCCGGCCGAAGGCCGGGGGGAACTGCGCGATCAGCCCCCACCGGCCGGCACCCGAGGCCGTTCCTTCAGCACCCGGCTCATGTCCCGCACCGCCTGAAAGGTGCCGCGCCAGGTCCCCGTCACCTTGGACGTACCGGTGCGCGGCAGGTACGCCACCTCGTGCTCGGTGATCCGCCACCCCGCGTCGGCGGCACGCACGACCATCTGCAGCGGATACCCGCTGCGCCGGTCGTCCAGCGACAGCGCGAGCAACGCCTCCCGGCGGGCGGCCCGCAGCGGACCGAGGTCGTGCAGGCGCAGCCCGGTGCGCCGCCGCAGCATCCGGGCCAGCGCCAGATTCCCCGCGCGGGCGTGCGCGGGCCACGCACCGCGCCCCTCGGGACGCCGGCGGCCCAGCACCAAGTCCGCCTCGCCGTCCAGGACTTCGCGCACGAACGGCACGAGGAGCCCCGGGTCGAGCGAGGCGTCGCAGTCGCAGAAGCAGACGATGCCGGCGGTCGCCGCGGTCAGCCCCGCATGGCACGCCGCGCCGAAGCCGCGCCGCGCCTCGTGGACGACGGTCGCCCCGTACGCCCGGGCGATGTCCGCCGAGCCGTCGGTGGAGCCGTTGTCCACCACGAGGGCCCGCCAGCCCGCCGGGATCCGGCCGAGCACCCAGGGCAGGGCCGCCGCCTCGTTCAGGCAGGGCAGGACGACGTCCACGTCCGCCGTCGGCGACGGAGAGGATGAAGAAGGTGAGGTGGTCACGGCCTTCACCCTACGAACGCGAACCGGACATTTCGGGCCTCGACTGCTTACGAAACGCGGACGTCGCACCCCGGGCCCACGCCCGGCCGCGACACCCGCGGCGGCCCGGTGCGAGGGTGGAGGCATGCAGCAGCCGTACGAGCTCACCGAGGCCGGGACCACCGCCGGTGCCGCCCGGGTCCTGGTCGTGGACGACGATCCGACCGTCGCCGAGATCGTCGCCGGGTACCTGGACCGCGCCGGTTACCTGGTCGACCACGCCGGCGACGGCCCCACCGCCCTGATCCGCGCCGCCGCCCACTGGCCCGACCTGGTCGTGCTCGACCTGATGCTGCCCGGCATGGACGGCCTGGAGGTCTGCCGGCGGCTGCGCGGCCACGCCCCCGTCCCGGTCATCATGCTCACCGCGCGCGGCGACGAGGACGACCGCATCCTCGGCCTGGAGGTCGGCGCCGACGACTACGTCACCAAGCCCTTCAGCCCCCGGGAACTGGTCCTGCGGGTGGAGTCGGTACTGCGCCGCAGCCGCCCCGTCCCCACGGACCGGTCCTTCTCGACCGCCGGGCTCACCCTGGCCCCCGGCGCCCGTCGCGCCACCAAGGACGGCACCGAACTCGCCCTCACGCTGCGCGAGTTCGACCTCCTCGCCTTCTTCCTGCGGAACCCGGGACGGGCGTACAGCAGGGAGGACCTGATGCGCGCGGTGTGGGGCTGGGACTTCGGCGACCTGTCCACCGTCACGGTCCATGTCCGACGGCTGCGCGCCAAGGTGGAGGACGACCCGGCCCGGCCACGACTGATCCAGACGGTGTGGGGCGTCGGCTACCGCTTCGAGCCGAACGCGGAGCACGACCGGAGCGGCCCGGACGGCCGGAACCATCAGGACAGCCGGGACAGCCGGGACAGCCAGGACAGCCGGGGCGGACGGGAAGGGGTGGCCTGACATGCACGACACCCTCCTCATCGCCCTGTACGCCTTCGTCGGCGCCGCAGGTAGCGGACTGCTCGGGGCGGCCGCGCTGCGCCTGCTGCGGCGGCGCTCGCTGACCGCGTCCCTCACGGTGGTCGCCGCCGTCGGCGTGGTCGCGATGCTCGCCGGCACCCTGGCCGTCGCCTGGGCGATGTTCCTCTCCTCGCACGACCTGTCGGTGGTGACGACCGTGGTCGCGATGGCGGCCGTGGTGTCCCTCGCGACGGCGCTGATACTGGGCCGCTGGGTGGTCGCCCGCAGCCGCGAACTCGTGCTCGCGGCACGCTCGTTCGGCGAGGACGGCGACTTCGCCGTGCCGCCGGTCCCGGCCACCGCCGAACTGGCGGAGGTGAGCCGCGAACTGGCGGCGACGAGCGCGAAGCTCGCCGAGTCCAGGGAGCGCGAGCGGGCGCTGGAGACCTCGCGGCGGGAACTCGTCGCCTGGATCTCGCACGACCTGCGTACCCCGCTGGCCGGTCTGCGGGCCATGTCGGAGGCCCTGGAGGACGGCGTCGCCACCGACCCCGACCGCTACCACAAGCAGATCCGCACCGAGGTCGAGCGCCTCAACGACATGGTCGGCGACCTCTTCGAACTCTCCCGCATCCATGCCGGCGCACTCGCCCTGAGCCCGAGCCGGATGTCGGTGTACGACCTCGTCGGCGACGCCCTCGCCGGTGTCGACCCGCTGGCCCGGGAGTACGGCGTACGGCTGGTCGGCGACCGGGTGGAGCCGGTGCCGGTCGAGGTGGACGGCAAGGAGATGAGCCGGGTCCTGGGCAACCTGCTGGTGAACGCCATCCGCCGGACGCCCCCCGACGGCACGGTCGCGGTCGCCGCCGAGCGGTCGGCCGGGGGCGCCGTCGTCCTGTCCGTCACGGACGGCTGCGGCGGCATCCCCGACGAGGACCTGGCGCGCGTCTTCGACACCGGCTGGCGCGGCACCCACGCCCGGACGCCGCCCGCCGGGGCCGGCCTCGGCCTCGCGATCGTGCGCGGCATCGTCGAGGCCCACCAGGGCCGGGCCACCGTCCACAACATCCCCGGCGGCTGCCGCTTCGAGGTCACCCTCCCGGCGGCGCCGTGACACCGGCGGCTACCGCGCCTGCGCGAACTCCCGCATCCCCTCCGCGAACCCGACCTCGGCCTTCCAGCCCAGTGCGGCCCGCAGCCGGGCGGAGTCGGCCGTGATGTGCCGTACGTCGCCCAGCCGGTACTCGCCGGTGACCACCGGCAGCGGCCCGCCGTGCGCCTCGGCCAGCGCGCGGGCCATCTCGCCGACGGTGTGCGGCTCGCCGCTTCCCGTGTTGTACGCGGTCAGCACACCCGGCGCGGACCCCGCCTCCAGCGCCGCTGCGTTGGCGGCGGCCACGTCCCGGACGTGCACGAAGTCCCGGCGCTGCCGCCCGTCCTCGTACACCCGGGGCGCCTCGCCCCGGGCCAGCGCGGAACGGAAGAAGGAGGCGACGCCCGCGTAGGGCGTGTCGCGGGGCATCCGGGGCCCGTACACGTTGTGGTAGCGCAGCGACACCGCCGAACCGCCCGTCGACCTCGCCCACGCGGCGGCCAGATGCTCCTGGGCCAGCTTGGTCGTGGCGTACACGTTGCGCGGATCGACGGGCGCGTCCTCGTCCACCAGCCCCGGCGTCAACTCCTCCCCGCACACCGGACAGCGCGGCTCGAACCGGCCCGCCTCCAGATCGGCGACCGCGCGCGGACCGGGCCGTACGACACCGTGCCGCGGGCACTCGTACCGCCCCTCCCCGTACACGACCATCGACCCGGCGAGCACGAGGTGCCGCACCCCCGCCTCGGCCATCGCGGCGAGCAGTACGGCCGTGCCGAGGTCGTTGCGGGAGACGTACTCCGCTGCGTCGCCGAACCCGGTCCCCAGGCCGACCATCGCGGCCTGGTGGCAGACCGCGTCCACGCCCGTGAGGGCCCGCCCCACCGCCACCGGGCTGCGCACGTCGTCGCCCGGATCGTCCCGGACGTCGAACACGACCGCCTCGTGCCCGTGCGCGGTCAGCGCCTCGACGACATGGGACCCGATGAACCCGGCACCGCCGGTGACCAGTACACGCATGGGGCCACGCTAGGCGCGCGGGGCCCCCGGACCACGCGCCCACGCCCGCACGTCACCACTCCGTAAGGCGCCGGGCGGGCGGCGCGTCACCCCGTGCGGCAGCCGCGCGGCAGCGGGCGCACCCTGCGCGGGACGCCGGCGGCGACGGCCGGGGCCGGGCCGTTGAACGGCCCGGCCCGGGGTCACGTACCTGTCGCTGTGGGGCGGCGCCGTGCCGCCCGGAGACGGCGGCCGGGTACGGCGGCCGGTGTGCGGAGGAAGGGCCGAACCATTTCCGTGGATGCGAGTCGCCCGGCGGGCGGCGCCCTCGACCTGACCGTCCCCGCGCGCCGGGCGCAGGGTGGGACCGGAGACGGGGACGGGAACGCGGACCGGCTCCGTCGGCAGCCGCCCGCACAGGTGCGGGGCCTGGACGGCCTCCGCGGCCTGGCGGCGCTGTACGTCGTGCTGTTCCACTGCTGGCTGTACACCTTCCCCGGCTATCCGCACAGTTCGGCGCCGCCGTGGCTGGGCGGGCTGATGTTCGGGCGCCTCGCCGTCGTCTTCTTCCTCGTGCTGTCCGGGTTCTCCCTGGCGATCTCCCCGGCGCGGCACGGCTGGCGGTCGTCCGGTGTCGGTGAGTTCCTGCGCCGGCGTGCCTGGCGCATCCTGCCCCCGTACTGGGCGGCACTGGCCCTGAGCCTGCTGGTCTCGTGGTTCGTGGTGCCGGCCTCGCACTTCGGACCGCCCACCGGTGCGACGGTCATGGTGTACGGTCTGGTCGCCCAGGACATGGTCACCGCCCCGACGCCGAACGGCGCGTTCTGGTCGATAGGCGTGGAGGCCGAGCTCTACCTCCTGTTCCCCCTGCTCCTCCTCGTCCGCCGGCGCTGGGGCGCCGCGGTGCTGGCCGCGGCGGTGACCCTCCCGGTGGTCGTCCTCGGTCTGACGGCGCCCGGCGCCAACCCGGTGGAGGGCGACAACTGGCTCGCACCCCATCTCGCCCCGGTGTTCGCCGCGGGTGTCGCGGGCGCGGGCATCGTCACCGCCTCGGACCGGGTGCGACGACTGCCGTGGGGGTGGTTCGCCGTGGCGGCCGCGCTGCCGGTCCTGGCCCTCGGCGTGGTCCGTGGTTCCGCCTGGACGGTGAACCACTACTTCTGGATCGACCTCGCCGTCGCACCCGCCATGACGATGCTGCTCGCCGCCGTCGCCACCGCAAGGCCCGCCGTCCTCGTACGGTTCCTGACCGCGCGCCCCGTCCACGGCCTCGGCGGGTTCTCCTACAGCCTGTACCTGATCCATCTGCCGATCGTCCTGGCCGTGATCCGCCGGGTGGCCCCGCATTTCGTGGCGCCGGGCCTGCCCACGTTCTGGTTCACGCTGGTGGTGGGCCTGCCGGTCTCGGTCGTCTCGGCATGGCTGTTCTCCAAGATCTTCGAAATTCCGTTCAAACGGAACAGGTCCTGGAAGTCGTTCGCCGCCGCCCGTTCCCGCGCCTGAGGACAGGCCCGGCCCGCTGCTTCGGGCCGGGCCGCCGGTCCGTCAGCCCGTCGCCGTCGACTTCCCGCCGGAGGGAGTGACGGCGTACCACTCCTGGTCCTTCCCCTGGCCGTTCGTCTGCCCGGCCGCCGTGTCTCCCACGTACCGGTAGAGCGGCCAGCCGGCGAGGGTGAGCTGGGTCCGGCCGTTGCGGTGGACCGTGCCGAGGAGGCTCTTGTCCACCCCCGAGGTCTGCACGGACTCCGGCACGATCACCGGCAGCCAGGTCTTGGTGCAGGCGCCGGAGCAGGTCCACTTGGAGGGGTTCGGCTCGTCCTTGTCGTAGCGGTAGAGGGTCAGCCCCCTGTCGTCGGTGACGATGCTGCCCAGGCCCTGGGCCGACCTGGTCAGCACGGCTGCGGTGGTGGCCGGCTGTCCGCTCGCGCTGCCGCCGGCGGCGGACGGTGTGCCGGCGGCGGCCGGATCCGACGCGGCCGGGGTCACGGACGTGACCGGGGTGGCCGGGGCGGCGTTCCCGGTGCCGGTGCCGTTCGAGGAGCCGCACGCCCCCAGCAGGAAAGCGGAGGCGAGCCCCAGAGCGAGGCTCGGACCGATGCGTCGCGGGATCAAGGAAGGTGCCCTTCGTCGGAGTCGCGTCTACCTGCCCCTTCAGTACGTCGGACGGCTCCGGCCCGCTCAGTCGCCGCGATCACGTGACGCACTCTTGACCATCGCCCGGGGGAGCGACAGCAGGTGCCACTGCCAGGCGCCGAGCGCCACGAACAGGCCCGGGCCGGCCAGTTCGTCGCCCGCCCGGTCGTAGGCGGTCCCGTCGAGCAGCCCGGTCAGCCGGCAGGCCCGGCCCCGGAGCCCGGCCCAGGGCAGCGGAACCCGCCCCTGGGCCGGTTCCCCGGAGTAGTTGATCACGACGAGGCAGTGGTCCCGGGCCGTGGTCCAGGACCAGGCGAGCAGGTTGCGGTGGGTGAGGTTGTCCGGCCGGCCGGTGCAGTCCAGCAGCTGCCAGTCGCCCTCGCGCACGGGGGTCACGGCGGCCACGAGACGGCCGTGGAAGTCGCGCAGGGCCGTGTCGGCCTGCTCCTCGGGCCGGCGCGTCAGGAACACGGGCAGGCGGACCCGGCGGCCCTCGAACTGGCCCTCGTGCCAGAGGGTCGCGCCGGGCAGGGTGGCCACGGCCACCGCCGCCGCCCGTTCCTTCTCGCCCGGCAGGGTGGCGGCGGCCCGGGGCTCGTCGTGGTTCTCCAGGAACCGGACGAGTCCGCGCTGGTGGCCGAGGTCTGCCTGCAGACGGGCGCGGACGGAGCCGGCGTCCTCGTGGACCAGACGGTCGTAGAGCCGCTTGTCGTAGCAGTGGTCGAAGCCCTGCTGCTGGAGCGCCCCTTCGAGGTCCCAGTAGGCCTCCGCGACGAAGAGCAGGCCGGGGTGGCGCTCCCGCACCCGGCCGATGACGTACGGCCAGAAGTCCGCGGCGGGGACCGGCCCCGCCCGCTCGCCCCAGGTCCTGGCGAACACGTCGTTCATCGGCAGCATCGCCATGTCGCAGCGCACCCCGTCGGCCTGGTCGCCGATCGACACCAGCGTCTCGACCGCCGCCTCCCGCAGCCGCTCGCTGAACGCGTTCAGCTGGACCACGTCCGGCCAGGGCGGGAAGTAGGGGTCACGGCCCCGGGCGAACACCGTCCCGGCGGCCTCCAGGAACGACTCCGGCGAGCGGGCCAGGTCCTGCGCCGTGCCCTGGAGCAGGCAGTCCGGGCGCTCGGTGAGCCAGGGGTGGTCGGGGGCCACGTGGTTGGGGACGTAGTCCAGGATCAGGTGCACGCCGCGCGCGGCGAGTTCGGCCCGCGCCGCGGCCAGCCCCTCGGGACCGCCGAGCGACGGATCGACGACGTAGTTCCGCACGCAGTAAGGGGATCCGGCGATGTCCGCCTCGGTGAGGCCGGGCAGCGCCGCACGGAAGGAGGCGAGCAACTCCTCGTCGCCCAGGGCGATCCGCAGCCCGGCCGGGCTGCGCTCCCACACGCCCATCAGCCACACGGTGTCCACGCCCGGCCGCGCCACCTCGTCCCAGGCCTCGCCGGGAACGTCCCCGAGGGCCACGGGACGCCCGTACCGTCCGCTCAACTCGCCCAGCCAGACGAGGGTGTTGAGCTCGTAGATCACCGTCATGACAGCGGCTCCTCCCGCAGGGCGCCCCAGTCTCCGGCGCCGACGACACGGAACAGCGTGGCGGTGACCGCGGCCAGGCCGGTCCAGCCGGTCTGGTGGGAGGCGCCGAGGCCGGCGCCGTTGTCGCCGTGGAAGTACTCGTAGAACAGGATCAGGTCCTTCCAGTGCGGGTTCTCGGCGAACTCGGCCCGGCCGCCGTGCACCGGGCGGTGGCCGTCCGCGTCGCTCAGGAAGGTCGAGGTGAGCCGTCCGGAGATCTCGCGGGCGACCTCGTACAGGTTCAGCCGTCGCCCGGAACCGGTCGGGCACTCCACGGTGAACCCGTCGCCGTGGTAGGCGTGCAGGTTCAGCAGGGCGCGGACGAGCAGGACGTTGACCGGGAACCACACCGGGCCACGCCAGTTGGAGTTGCCGCCGAACATGCCCGAGTCGGACTCGGCGGGCAGGTAGCCGACGCCGTAGGTCTCGCCGTGCACCTCGAACGTGTAGGGGTGCGCCGCGTGGTACCGGGACAGG
Organism: Streptomyces sp. NPDC086777; assembly: GCF_040702065.1. Taxonomy (NCBI): domain Bacteria; kingdom Bacillati; phylum Actinomycetota; class Actinomycetes; order Kitasatosporales; family Streptomycetaceae; genus Streptomyces; species Streptomyces sp. NPDC086777. Next base: position 106,169 of record NZ_JBFBJI010000020.1, read on the forward strand.
GAGCGGATGCCGTGCGGGCCGAGGAACTCCTCCTCGTCGAGCATGCGGGCCAGGATCCGGCGCAGCCGTTCCTCGTCGAACAGCGCGAACAGGTGCCGTCCCGCCGCGCCGGACCCGAGGACGTCGTGCGAGGCGACCAGGCCCTCGACGGCCGGATGCCGTCGCACGAACTCCTTGGCCCCCTTGACGAGTTCCGGGAACCTGCGGTCGGTCCAGGCACCGACCACACTGGTCGCGACGAGCGGGACGAGACCGACCATCGAGCGCACCCGCAGCGGGGCCGCGCTGCCGTCGGGCAGCCGCAGCACGTCGTAGAAGAAGCCGTCCTCCTCGTCCCACAGGCTCACGTCGTCCTTGCCGATCCGGTTCATGGCGACGGCGATCCACGCGAAGTGCTCGAACAGCGTCTGCGCCTGCTCGACGTACACCGGGTTCTCCGCCGCCAGCTCGACGGCGATCTCCAGCAGGTTCTGGCAGTACAGCGCCATCCAGGCGGTCCCGTCGGCCTGGTCGAGGTGGCCGCCCGTGGGCAGCGGCGCGCTGCGGTCGAAGACACCGATGTTGTCCAGGCCGAGGAAACCGCCCTGGAAGACGTTGTTGCCGTCGACGTCCTTGCGGTTGAGCCACCACATGAGGTTCTTCGTCAGCTTCTGGAAGGCGTTCTCCAGGAAGGCGCGGTCACCGCGGCCGGTGCGCTGCTTCTCCAGCTCGTAGACGAAGAGGAGGGCCCAGGCGTGCACGGGCGGGTTGACGTCGCCGAAGTTCCACTCGTACGCCGGGATCTGGCCGTTGGGATGCAGATACAGGCGGCGCAGCAGCAGCTCCAGCTGCGACTTGGCGAACCCGATGTCGACCATGGACAGCGCGATGGTGTGGAAGGCGAGGTCCCAGGCCGCGAACCACGGGTACTCCCAGGTGTCCGGCATCGACATGATCTCGTCGTTGACCATGTGGTACCAGGCACTGTTGCGGACACGCGGGTCGGCGGCGAGGGGATCGACGCCGTGCTCGGCGAGCCAGCGCTCCACGTCGAGGTGGTAGTACTGCTTGCTCCACAGCATCCCGGCCAGCGCCTGCCGCACCAGCCGCCGCTCGTCCTCGCCGAGCCCGTCCGGGACGACCCCCTCGAAGAAGGCGTCGGCCTCGGCCCGGCGGGCCTCCAGCACCTCCCCGAACCCGCCCCACGGATCGGTGGGTCCACCGGACGTCAGGCGCAGCCGGACGGTGCCGCTGCCGCCCGCGGGCACGGTGAGCACATGGTGGACGGACGCCTTGGTGCCGGTCCGCGCGGGATCCACGGCGTCCCGCTCGCCGTGGACGACGTACCGGCCGATGCCGTCCTTGACGTAGGGGGTGGCGTCGGGGCTGCCGAAGATCCGCTCGTTGTCGGTCTCGTTCCCGGTGAACAGGGTCTCCGCCGCACCCTCGAAGTACAGCCGGTACGAGCCGAGTTCCTCGTGGTCGGCGAGGACCGCGCCGTCCGTGTGCCGCAGGTCCGGCACCGCGGTGCCGCCCGCCCACGACCAGGTGTGCCGGAACCACAGCGTGGGCAGCAGATGCAGCGTGGCGGCGTCGGGGCCGCGGTTGTGCGCGGTGATCTCGACGAGCAGGTCCTCGGGACCGGCCTTGGCGTACTCCACGAACACGTCGAAGTAGCGGTCCTCGTCGAAGACCCCGGTGTCCAGCAGCTCGTACTCGGACTCGCCGCGCCCGCGGCCCCGGTTGACGGCCACCAGCTCGTCGTACGGGAACTGCGCCTGCGGGTACTTGTAGAGGAACTTCATGTACGAATGGGTCGGTGTGCTGTCGAGGTGGAAGTAGTACTCCTTTACGTCCTCGCCGTGGTTGCCCTCCGCGTTGGTGAGGCCGAACATCCGCTCCTTGAGGATCGGGTCGCGGCCGTTCCACAGCGCGAGCGCGAAGCACAGCCGCTGCTTGTCGTCGCTGACGCCCGCGATGCCGTCCTCGCCCCAGCGGTAGGCGCGGGAGCGGGCCTGGTCGTGGGTGAAGTACGACCAGGCGTCACCGTCGGGGCTGTAGTCCTCGCGCACCGTGCCCCACTGCCGGTCGCTCAGATACGGCCCCCACCGCCGCCACGCCACCCGCCCCGCGTCGGCCGCCGCCAGCCGCAGCCGCTCGGCATCGGTCCCGCCACCGCGCTCCGTGCCGTCCGCGTCATCCGCCATCGCACGCCCCTGCCTGTACGCCGCCTGCACTCGGACTCGGACACCTCTGCCCCGGACGGATCAGCCGGCGGAGGTGTTGTAGTTGACGATCCCCTCCACCATGAGGGCGACCGCACCCGGCAGCGGGCTGTCCACTCCCTTGGCCACCACGTCGGGTAACCGGTGCGCCTCCTCCTCGGTGACCGCCACCATGCCCCAGAAGGCGTTGAAGCCCGAAGGGTCCGCCGGTTTCTCGGCGGCCGCGCCGACGGTCATGACGCCACCCTCCTCGGTCACGGCGAGCGCGCCCATCTGCCGCAGGGTGCCGGGATCCCGCCCTTCGGCGGCGACCACGCTCCACCCCGTCACCTCCACGCACCGCAGGGCGGCGAGGAGGCTGCCGGCGCTGTCCTGCCCGGCCAGCACGATGTCGGGCAGGACCAGGGCCACCGGCCCCCGGGTCATCGGCAGACCGGAGCGGATCGCGCCCTCGAGGCCCGGTTCGAGCGACTCGTCCTGGTAGACGAAGACCATCTGAAGGGTCCCGGCATAGCGGGCGAGATAGCCCACGGTGTCGAGCTTGTGCGTCCCGAACACGACGACCACACGCACGTTGAGGCCGCTGTCGGCCAGTTCGACGACGGGTTCCAGGCTGCGGTCCAGCACGGTGACCCCGGGGGCCAGACAGTGCAGCTCCTTCGGGTAGGGCGCGCTGAAGCGCGTTCCGAATCCGGCGCAGGGAAGGATGATCGAGACATCGGGGACGGGCGCGGAAGAACGATGCATGGAGTGGCTCTCGGATTCTGTTGTCGACCGGGGAACCTTGCGCGCCTTGCAGTTGGGTGAGGACGTGCTCGCGATCACCGTAATTACCGGGGCGGCTCCAGGCGAGACGGCCGCCGGTCCGCGAGGGCCCGTACCGCGCCCGCATGGAGCACGACACACCTGGGTATCCAGCACCACGGTGCTCGCGGAACCTCCGCCGCCTCCGGTGTCACACACGTACGGCAAGGGCCGCAACGCAGGGGAATACAGAGCGAAAGAGGGCGCTGGATGCGGGTGCTGTTGTCCACCTACGGGACGCGAGGCGACGTCGAACCGCTGGTGGCCCTGGCGGTGCGGTTACAGGCGCACGGCGCCGAGGTGCGCATGTGTGCCCCGCCGGACGAGGAGTTCGCGGAGCGGCTGGCCGGGATCGGCGTGCGACCGGTGCCGGTGGGGCCGCCGGTGCGGGCACTGATGCGCGGGACCGCTCTGCCGACGGCGGCCGAACTGTCCCGCTACCGGACCGAGATGGTCGGCACGCAGTTCGACGTCTTCCCCGCGGCGGCGGCCGGCTGCGACGTGCTGGTGGCGGCCGGCCTGGCGCAGATCGCCGCACGGTCCGTGGCCGAGGCCGCGGGCATCCGCTACGTGTACGCGTGCTACTCGGCGGTCAACCTGCCCTCGCCCCACCACGCCCCGCCACCGCGACCGGGCTGGCCCGAGCCGGCGGCGGACGACAACCTCGCGCTGTGGGAGCTGGACGCCCGCCACGTGGACGCGCAGTTCGGCGAGGCGCTCAACCACCACCGGGCAGCCATCGGACTGCCGCCCGTCGGCAACGTCCGCGACCACGTCTGCACCGATCGGCCGTGGCTGGCGGCGGACCCGGTCCTGGGACCCTGGCGGCCCGCCCCGGGCCTGGACGTCGTGCAGACGGGTGCCTGGACGCTGCCGGACGAACGCCCCCTCCCGGCCGACCTGGTGGGCTTCCTGGACGCGGGGGAGCCGCCGGTCTACGTCGGGTTCGGCAGCATCAGCCCGTCGCCGGACATCGCCCGCAAGGCCGTGGAGACGAGCCTGGACCAGGGGTACCGGGTGCTCGTCTCCCGAGGCTGGGCGGACCTGGCCCTGCCCGAGGTCCGGGACGACTGCTTCGCCATCGGCGAGGTCAGCCACCAGCGCTTGTTCCCCAGGGTGGCCGCCGTGGTGCACCACGGCGGCGCGGGCACGACGCTGACGGCCGCACGGGCGGGCGTGCCGCAAGTGGTGGTCCCGCTCCGGCTGGCGGACAACCCGTACTGGGCCGGCCGGGTGGCCGACCTGGACATCGGCGCGGCACTGGACGAACCGGACCCGGCCGACGACACCCTGCGCGTCGCGTTCAAGACGGCCCTCGCCCCCGGGACGCGGGCGCGGGCCAGGGCACTGGGCGCCGGCCTGCGCACCGACGGAGCGGAGAGAGCCGCGAACCTGCTCCTCGACATGCTCCGCTGAACGGCGCCGCCCCGCCCGGCCCGACGGCCGGCTGTTAGCGTTCGGACGCATGGCGGACAGCGTGTACGTGGGCAAGGCGGGCAAGGACGCGGCACTGGACCGGGGATGGCTGCTCGGGCACTTCAAGGACCCCGACGACCCCCGGCACAGCGAGGCCGTCGAGGTCAAATGGGGCGTCCACGAACGCGGTGAACGGCGAACCCAGTGGGTGGAGGGCGAGGTGCGCACCGCACTCCTGGTCCTCGTCTCGGGCCGCTTCCGCCTGGAGTTCCCCGGCCGCAGCGTGCTCCTGGAGGAGCAGGGCGACTACGTCGTCTGGGGCCGGGGAACCGACCACTCCTGGATCGCCGAGGAGGAGTCCGTCGTCCTGACCGTGCGCTGGCCGTCCGTGCCGGGGTACGCCGCCCCGTAGGACGGCCCGCCGCGGGCGCGACGGCCGACGGTCACACCGTCGACGTGGAGGCCGCGCCTCGTGGGGAGACCGGTCAGTTGCGCAGGGTGTCGGCGGGGGCGGTGCCGTACGCGGCCCGGGGGAGCGCGGCGATGCGGCCGAAGGAGTCCCGGTCGGTTCGCTCGTGGACGGCACGGAGACGGATCCGGCCGAGCGGACCGACCGAGTACGGGATCTCGAAGTTCAGGCGACGGACGGGCGGTGCCGAGGCGGGCCGGCATCCCGGACTGCCGCTGGCCGGGGAAAGCCCGCGGCGGCACCTCTGAGCCTGCTCAAGTCGCTTGGCACACCCCGGCCATGACCGTCAGGCTGACCCGCATGACAGGAATCACGGGACTGGGCAGGAAGAACACCTTCGTGCTGACCATCCGGGACGCGGACGAGATCGCGGCGGCCCTGCGTCAGGCGCTGGCCGAGGCCTCGCCGGAGGAACGCCCGGGCCTGGAACGCGCCGCCGCGCTCGTGGAGTCCACCGCCGCCGCCACGGAGACCCGGCTGCGGGCCCGCTGGGTCCGTACCCGGCTGGCCGCCGTCGGCTTCACCGGGGACATCGCCTCCGTCGCCGCGGTGAAGGCCCTGCGTCAGGCGGAGCCGAGGCTGAGCCTGCTCGCGGCGGTGCAGTTGCAGAAGGACGCGGTGGCGCACCCCGGGTGATCCGGCGGCCCGCCCGGCGCACTCGGGCGGGCCGCCGGGCCGCTCAGGGCGTGAGGTAGCAGCCCTTCCGTACCCCCGGCAGCGGGTCGGTGCCGCCGAACGCCGACGTCGTGCAGGCGGCGCCACCGGTGAACGTGCGGTAGACGAAGGTGCCCCGGGCGCCGTAGGCCACGGTCCGCTGCCCGCCGAAGGCGCAGGTCCCGGACTCGTCCGAGCAGTTCGTGGCGTAACCGGCCGGGCCGCCGGTGGCGGTGTAGCAGGCCTTCGACTCGCCGGGGACCGGGTCACCGAACCTCGCGTCGGTGCACGGGGTGTCCCCGGTGGCCGTCAGCGTGGTGAACGCTCCGAACGCCCCGTACGCCACCGGCTGTCCGGCGGCGGCCGAGCAGGTGCCGTTCTGGTCCGCGCACTTGGTCCAGCCCCCGGCCGGTGCCCCGGCGGACGGCAGGTAGCAGGACTTGGCGACGCCGTCGACGGGATCGCCGAAGTGGGCGTTGGAGCAGGTGACGGACCCGTTGGTGACCTGGTGCACGAAGTCGCCGTTCGCACCGTAGACGACGTCCCGGTTGTAGCCGGGCACGGCACAGCTGCCGTTCTCGGCCGCGCAGACGGTGTAGCCGGGCGGTCCGCCGACGTCGGCGACGTAGCAGGACTTCACGAGATGCGGCGCCGGGTCGCCGCCGAAGGAGTCGTTGCTGCAGGCGGTGCCGCTGGTCACCGTCTTGTACGTGTACGTCCCGGCGCCGTAGGCCACCGAGCGGGTGCCGCTGAAGGAGCAGGTGCCGCCCTCGCCCGCGCACCGGGTGTAGCCCGCGCGCAGCGCACTGCTGGTGGCGGGGTCGGCGGGTGCGGCGGGATCACCGAGGCCGGTGGCGGTCACGGTGTAGGTGCCCGGGGCGACACCGGTGAGGTAGACGTACGCGTCGTCCTGGCTCGCGCCGGTGATGCCGGAGGCGGGCGTGAAGGTCCCGGCACGCCAGACGACGCTGCCGTTCACGGAGACGCTGACACCGGTGCCGCCGAACTTCGGGACACCGATGCGGCCGGCCGTGCCGGACGGGCTGGTCAGGTGTGCCGAGTAGGTGCCGGCGGCCGGGTCGCGGGACCAGGAGGCGTCGACGGCGCCCTGCCACAGGGTGATGCGGCCCTCGGCGCTGGTCAGGTCACCGGGGTGCGGCACGAAGCGGTAGGCGCCGGTCGCCGACTCGGGTGCGGTGCCGAGCACGTCGAAGGTGAGGGCGGAGGTGGGCGCCGAGGACCAGCCGTGGGCCAGGCTCATGAACGAACCGCCGTACGCGAGACCGCCGTCGGCCTTCACGCCCTCCCAGAAGGTGCTCTTCGTGCCGATGTCACTGTCGAGCATGTGACCCCAGGTGCGCCGGATCTGGTCCAGCGCGGTGTAGTCGTCGTTCGCCGCGAAGCGTGCGTTGAGTTCCATGCCGCCCGCGAACGGCGAGACGTTGCCTCCCCATTCGGGGGTGGTGGGGCCGTACGCGCCCCAGTTCTTCCCGAGCCCCGCGACGACACTCCGCGCCTTGGCCGCCGAGTCGGTCAACCCGTACCAGACCGCGAGGGAGTTGCCGTCCTGCGGGTACAGGCCGCTGCTGGGGTTGTCCTTGTACAGGCCCTTCGAGGCGTCCCACAGACGGGAGTTGACCGCCGCCTTGATCGCGTCGGCGCTGGCGGTCCAGCTCGCGGCCAGACTGCTGTCGCCCTCGACCGTGGCCAGGGTCGCGCCGCCCCTGAGCGCCGCGTAGAGCAGTGCGTTGGCGGAGAGGTTCTCCCCGCCCTGCCCGACCCGGGCCCAGTCCTGGGTACGGGTCACGTTCAGCAGGCTGTTGGCGTCGACCTTGTCCGTGATGAAGGCCATCCCGCGCTGGTAGCCGGCCCATTCCGAGTCCAGCCACGCCCGGTCGGCGGTGTACGTGTAGTACGTCGACGTGCCCAGCAGCGTCCAGGTGTGGTACGTGTCCGAGCCGGTGAGATCGAACGGCGGCCCCGACCAGGGGATTTCACCGTCCGCCGACTGCGCGTCGTACATCGTCGTGAGCGCGTTGCGGGTCGAGGTGAGGTCGGCCGAGTACGCGTACTGCGTGGGGACGGCGATGCCCATGTCGCCGGGCCACACCGTGCGGTCCCGCTTGGCGCCGTCGACCAGGACGGAGTCGCCCACGCCGACGGTCGCGCCGTTGTCCCACGCCGAGGCGGGCGGGGGCCAGGCGCGGCCCTGATCCGAGGCGATCGTGTCGAGCTGCACGGTGTAGGCCCCGGCGTACCAGATCCGGTTGAGCAGGTCGTCGCTGGAGTGGAAGTAGTTGGGGTAGTCGGCCGGGTCGGACGTCCCCGGTGCCGGGGTGAAACCGAGGCTGACGTCCTTGAGGTCGACCCAGCCCGAGGTGTCCAGGAAGACGGTCACGTACCGGAAACCGCCCCGGAGTTGAGTGGTGGGGACGGTGTAGGTGCCGTTGGCGGGGACCGTGGTGTACAGGGCGCCGTCCTCACCGTCGCGGCCGCTGCTGCGGTCGCTGTCGGTGCCCACGTACAGGGAGGACTCGCTGAAGGCCAGACCGACCCGTTGACCGCTGTCGCTCGCACTCCCGAAGGACAACGTTGTCACGCCGCCGACCTCCTTGCCGAAGTCGAGGGTGACGGCGGACTGTGAGCCGGAGATCCGGGTCGGCTGTCCGCTCAGCACGTTCTGCGGGTTCGCGACGCTGCCGGACGTCCGGTAGACGGCGGTCGGCTTGAGGGTGCGGGAGGCCGGCGAGTAGTTCAGGGGGTCGGCCGCCGCGGTCCGGGCGTCCGTCGGGGCCTGCTCGGCGGGCATCGGTACGGCCCCGGTGGCGGGAGCCGGGCCCGTGGCGAGCGCGGTGGCCGTGAGGACGGCGAGGCAGAGCAGATGGTGCCGGCCCGGCGGTCTGCTCAGTGGTGAGCGACGGCGCATGGAGACCTCCTGGATGGGCGCGGGTGCCTGGTGACAGAGTCTCTGAAACGATTCAAAATCGTGCCGGGTGAAGCCCCGTGTCTGGTAAGGCAGTTGGATGCACGAGGAGCCTCGCGGAAGTGCCACCGATGATGGGCGCCCGAAAACGGGGTGTCAAGCCGTCGTGGCCGTCTCCCGACTCCCGTGGATCGGTGCGCCCTTGTGGCATTGACAGGGCCTCGCCAAGCCGGTTCACTGCCTCGCAGGCAGGTATGGACCAGTGCTCGATTCCGGCCCGGCCCGACCAGGGCCGCGGGCCCCCGTCACGTGCGCCGACCGTCATCCCCCACCGAGAGATCGAGGCGAGCCCCGGTGCCCTCACGTCGCTCAGACATCGTTGTCATGTCGCGCCTTCCCGGCCTTCTCCTCGCGGCCGCGCTCGCGTTCGCCGCCCTGGTGCCGGTCGCGACGCCCGCGTCCGCGGCCACCCAGGTCTGCGTCCTGGCCTGCGACACGCTCGACCCCTCGCAGGCCCGGCAGGAGACGTTCCCCGTGCCGGACAAGGACCTCAACGGCCGTCGCCTGGAACTGCACGTGTCGGACGCGGACGACATGGCGTGGGCCGGCATCGACGACGGCGTGACCGGGGACTCGGTGTGGCTGGACCGCTCCTGGGACGGCGGCGCCACCTGGGAGGGACTGCTCGGCAAGGCGAGCATCCCGGGCACCTGGACCGGCACCAGAACGCTGATGTACAACATCACCGACCCCCGGAACCACCGCCGCGGACTCGTCAGGGCCTGCGGCGACGCGGCTGGCGTCGGCTGCACGAACTGGGTCCATCCCGCCGTCTGCGACACCCTCTGCGACGGCACGAGCGCGGGCCGGGCCGCCGGCGACGACCAGCCGGTACCGTCCACCACCCTCTACGGCCGCACCATCCGGCTCCACGTCGACCAGCCGGACTCCATGGCCTGGGCGAGCATCGACAGCGGCGGCGCCGGTGACGAGATCTGGCTCGACCGCTCCTGGGACGGCGGCTCGACCTGGCCGGACGGCTCCTCCCTCGGCCGTACCGCCACCCCGTCCGGTGCCACCGGCACCCGTACCGCGATGTACGCCACCCGGGACCCGCGCGGCCTGCTCTACGGCGGTGCGGTGCGCGCCTGCGGCCGGGAGGCGAGCCACAACGAGGGCAGCTGCACCGCATGGGTCAGGCCCGCAGCGACCAGGGCGCGCGCGGCGGCGGACGCGCTGATGACCTCGTACGACCCCTACGACGGCTGGTGGCCGAGCAGTTGGTGGAACTCGGCGGCCACCCTCACCTCCCTCGTCGACTTCGCGAGGACCACCGGCACGCACGACTACGACTGGGCCGTCGCGCGCACCTTCGACCGGAACAAGGGCGCCTTCGCCGCCGGGGTGCGCAGCTCGGACGCGATCGAGGGCGACTTCGTCAGCCGGTCCATCGACGACTCGGGCTGGTGGGCCATCGCCTGGATCGACGCGTACGACTACACCCACGACCACCGGTATCTCGACGAGGCGGTGACCATCGCCGACTACGTCCAGCAGTACTGGGACACCGGCACCTGCGGCGGTGGCGTGTGGTGGGACCGCGAGCGGACCTACAAGAACGCGGTGACGAACGGGCAGTACCTGTGGCTGACCACCGCGCTGCACCAGCGCATCCCGGGCGACACCGTGTGGCTCCAGCGGGCGACGACGTCCGCGGCCTGGTTCAAGGCCAGCGGGATGATCGGCCCGTCGGGGCTGGTGAACGACGGGCTCACCTCGGCCTGCGCCAACAACGGCTCCACCGTGTGGAGTTACAACCAGGGATTGGCCATCGGCGGCTTCACCGAACTGTGGAGGTCCACCGGCGACACCTCGTTGCTGACCACCGCGCGGACCCTCGCCGACGCCGCGATCGGCAACCCGGCGCTGACCGTCGGCGGCGTGCTCACCGAGTCCTGCGACGTCGGCACGGCGTCCTGCGACGACAACCAGAAGCAGTTCAAAGGGATCTTCATGCGGAACCTCGCCGATCTCGCGACCGCCACCGGCTCCGGAACGTACCGGAGTTACGTCCAGAAGCAGGCGGACACCCTGTGGGCGCAGGACCGGACCTCCCTCAACGCCCTCGGCGAGCGCTGGGCCGGCACCGGCCGGAACCAGTCCGACTGGCGGACCCAGGCGAGTGCCCTGGGAGTGCTCACCGCCGCCGCGGGCTGACGCCGGGTCGGAGGGCGGCCCGGGTGACTGGGCCTGCCCCGCGGCCGGCCCGGTCCCCACGTCGAGATGCCCTGGACCGTGCGCCGGGTGTCGAGTCCTGCTCGATGACGACGACTTCGGGTACGGGCGGAGCGAGGACCGACCGTGTCGGCTCCGTTCCGCGCCCCGCGCGGTCGGCGGGCATGCGCCCGCCGGCCGTCGTGATCTCCTCGGGGCGGTCAGCAGGTGAGATTGGAGCCCGCCGGGACGCCGAGGACGGAGGTGAAGGAGAGGTAGTCGTTGACGCGGTCCTGCATCTCGGCGGTGTTGCCTCCGTTGCACTCGATGCTGCCGTTGATGCTGCGGATGGTCTCGCCGAAGCCCGCGCCGTTGACCATGGCGTTGTGTCCGGTCATGGAGCCCGGGCCGGTCTGGGTGTTCCAGTACCACAGGCCGGTCTTCCAGGAGACCGCCGGGTCGGAGGCGACCAGGCCGGGGTTGTCCAGCAGGTCGATGCCGAGGGCGTCGCCGGCGGCCTTGTAGTTGAAGTTCCAGCTGAGCTGCATCGGGCCGCGCCCGTAGTAGGCGTAGGTGCCGGCGGGGCAGCCGTAGGGCTCGCTCGCGCAGTAGTTGCCGGACTGGTCGACCTCGTTGATGTAGACGAGGCCGCCGGTCTCGTGGTCGACGTTGGCCAGGAACGCCGCGGCTTCCTGCTTCTGCACGGTGGCGCTCCCGGTGGTGGCGAAGCCGGGGTAGGCGCTGAGCGCGGCCACCAGGCCGCTGTAGGTGTAGAAGGAGTTCCGGTTCGGGAACATCTGGTTGAACTGGGCTTCGCTGACCACGAATCCGCCGGTGCCGCCGCCCCCGCCGCCACCGGAGCCTCCCGTGCAGCTGTAGGGGGACCAGTACCAGGTGCTGATGGTGGGGTCGTATCCCGGGTTGTCGTGGGTGGCGACGTAGTACTGGCCGTTGGGGGTGTACCGCACGACGGCGCCGGTCGTGTAGGACTGTCCGGCCACCCAGGCGGGGTAGTCGCAGGTGCTCCCGGTGCCTCCTCCGCCGGAGCCGCCGCAGGCTCCCTGATCGGCCCAGACCTCGGCGACGCCGGGCGTCTCGCCCTGGGTCCACCACTTGGCCTGCCAGTTGTCGCCGTGGTAGGAGGCCGTCATGCCGCCGGTGTAGACCGCGCCGGAACTCCAGGCCGCGGCGCAGTCCGCCGCAGCCGCGGGGCGCGCGGTGCCGAGAACGGTGAACGCGCCGAGGAGGCAGGCCAGGACGGCCAACAGTGCTGTCATGCACCTGCCATGCAGAACTCTGCGGGACCCGCCGGGCATGGTTGTGCTCATGTGCCACTCCGGAGGTAGGGGGTGAGTGGTGACCCCAGCAGCAAAGCGTGATTGGTCCAGACCAGTCAAGGGTCAGGTGCAGACTTTTGTCAGGGCATGGGAAGCGGGTCCTTCCCCCGCCTCGCGACCGGAACGGAGGCGGACGACGGACGGTTTCCCGCGGGCCACCGGGGTTCGACAACCAGCTGCCAAGGGGTATCCGGAGCAGCAGTGGGTGTACCGGGTGACCCGGCCGGTGCCCGTGCAGACTGTCTCTGGCCCGGTCGAGTGGAGCCGCTTCGGGCAGGAGCCCTCTGGCCGCCGGGGGAATTCGCCGGGGGAGAGTGCTGACCTCCTCCGCAGCGGTCACTCACCTCAAAGCCGTTCGATCATCGCGTCGAAGGCCAGGCCACGAGGCATATTCGGTTCGGCAGAGGCCGGCTGATCACGGCACGGTCATCGCTCGCCTGCCCTCCGCACCGGCTTCGAGCGTGTCCCGCGCAGTATGTCGTGCCGTCAGGACTGCGGCCCACGGCTCCGTCGATCAGCCGGCGGGCATTCCGGCGCTCCTCCATGAGGACCGTGAACCGCCCTCTGTCGCCCGGAAGTGGCGGGCTACAGGTGGGATCATGTCCGGTGGGTCCGGCCCGTGGCGCACGGGGCGTCGCACTGCATGACGTCGCCGAGTTGCGCCTGCAGCTCTCTCGCCCTTTTCCGACCCGCCGCGATCACGGCGTAGGGCAGGGCTTGGCGGTCGGAGGCGATGTCGAGGGCCAGTCGCCCGCCGCCGCTGCATTGACACCTGTGGGGCCGTCGCCGTCGTGATGCCGGACGAGGGCGTCCCTCCTGGAGCGGTGGCCCCTCTGCCTCAGCGATGGACCGCGGCGGGTCAGTGGTCGCGGAACTGGGCTGGGTGCGGACCTGGACCCGGGCGATGGCGACCGGGTCGGACGGACAGCGGAAGGAGTCTCACGTGGTGAGCAGCCGGTTGAAGAAGGAGCGATAGCGACGCAGAGCCCTGCGCAGCTCCTCCGTGTCGACCTGCTCGCCCTGCCCCCACTGGTCCTCCAGGTCCCTCTTGTGCTGAGCGAACGTGGTGGCCAGGGTCTGCATGACGTCTGCGACGAGAGCGTCGGCGCCCTGCACGGCCTCGCGGGGGTCGTCCACGAAGTTGTTCTGGATCCTCTGCCAGCGGTCACGGAAGCCCAGGTCCTCGTCCTCCGTGAGCAGCGGCGGAGCCTGGTCGTCCGAGGTGTCCGGGGCGCGCGCGGCGTCCGTGGCGGCGGCCGGCGCGTCGGACCGGTCTGCGTCGGGGACTGAGGCGGGGCCTCTGGTCTGCGGCGTCGCGACGCTCTCACCGGGGTACATCGGGGCTCTTCCGGAGCCGCCCTCTGCTGCTTCGGGCGTCCCCGTGGTGGCGCCGGAGGGTTGTGCGAGATCCTCGGTGGTCAGGCCGCTGGTGGCGCGGCTCGTGTCGTCGTTGTTGTCCATGGTGTTCTCTCCGCCCAGGTCAAAGCCGAGGTCGAGGTCGGCGTCAGGAACGGGTGGGCTGGGCCTGGCCGCCGTCGGTGAGCAACTCGTTGAACAGCGTGCGGTAGTGCACCATGGCGCCCCGCAGTTGCTCGGTCGTCGCCCGGCTGTGGGTGCTGAGGGCTTCCACCTCGTGTGCGGCGCGATAGTGCTCGAGGGTGCGCCCGTGCTCCACCGAGAGGTCCTTCGTCTGCTGATCGAACCCTTCGGTCGGGTAGCCGCGGTCGTGCATCAGCGAGGTCACCAGCTGATCCGCGTCGTGCACCGCGTCTTGCGGCCGGTCCACGAACTCGTCCTGGACGTTGCTCCATTCACGTGTGTAGCGGTCGCGCGAGGCCGCAGGCAGCGGTTTGATGTCAAGCGCGTCGTGCCGCTTCTCGCGTTCCCTGAGTTCTCGTTCGGCGGCGAGCCGACCGCCGGAGCTCTCCATGGTCCGTTCGTACTCCGGGCCGAAGCGCTCACGGAGATGGCGGCGTCGCGCCATGAGCGCGATCACTACAGCGGCAACGGCCAGCACCACTACGACCGCAATGATGATCGTCAAAAGTGTTCCGGTGGACATGAGCACAGGCTCCTTGCGGAGAGGTGAGGTACCTCGTCCGAGTTCCCGTTTATCCGACATTCACCACTTTCGTACCGAATGGCATATCGGGAGACACCGCGACGTGGGCGACGAGACCCGACGGCATCAGGGCACGCGCACGGCGAGCACGACCACGTCGTCCCCGGGACGTGGGTCCGCCAGCCGCTTGCTGATTCGCTGGACCAGCTGGTGCAGCGGCTCGTCCCCATGGCGGGCCAGCAGGTCGACGAGGCGCGCGATGACGGCGTCGATGTCCTGCCCGGGGCGCTCGACGAGGCCGTCGGTGTAGAGCAGCAGGGTCGAGTTCGGAGGGAGTGCGAGCCGGTGCTCGGTGCGGGTGGACGGACCGAAGTCCTGGTGCAGGAGGATGTCGTGCTGGGTGAGGAGGGCGACGTGGCCGTCGGGAGTGCGGAGGAGCGGCGGGGGGTGTCCGGCGTTGGACCAGGTCAGGTTCCAGCCCGGGCCGTTGGCGACGGGGTCCAGGCGGGCGTGGACCAGTGTGCCGCCGGCCTCGATGGGCAGGACGGCGCAGGCCGCCTCCAGGGCGGTGACAGCGGTTGCGGGGCTGTAGGGGGGATGGTCGAGCGTGGCCTGTCTCAGCATGCTTCGGACCTGGCCCATGACCGTCGCGGCGTGCATGTCGTGGCCGGTGATGTCGCCCACCGTGATCATGAGAGGAGCCGGTCCGCCGGAGGGGGCGGATTGCAGGTGGTAGGCGTCGTACCAGTCTCCGCCGATCATGTTGTCGTTCGCGGACGGTTGATACAGGGCGCTGAGCTCGACGTGGTCGGCCAGGTGGAGATCGGTGAGCATGGCTTCCTGCAGCTGCCGGGCGACCGAGATCCGCTCGTCCAGGTAGAGAGCACGCTCCACCGCCTGCGCGATGTAGCCGGACGCGGCAGCGAGCGTGGCCCGCTCGGTGATGCTCACCCTGTGTGGTGTGGTCCAGCAGATGGTGAGGACCCCGAGCAGGGCGCGGCTGCCCCAGAGCGGCAGGCACAGCACCGTGCTGAAGCCCATGCGGTCGAAGGCGGCGACCGCCTCAGGGCCGTGGTCGGCGACGAGCGCCAGGCGGTCGGGTACGAACACCGTTCGGCGTTCACGGAAGGCCAGGGCGCTCGGGAAGGCGGCATCAGTGGCGAGAAGGGGGACTTCCCGTTCCAACGCGTACACGATGTCCGGATGGGGGATCCGGCGCAGTTCTTGCTTGTCGGCGACCAGCAGTCCCACGTACGCGGGCTTGCCGACGCCGCTGAACAGATCCCGCAGCCGCCGCCGCACGTCCTCCAGGCCGGAGGTCTGAGCCAGCTCCTCCGAGGCCCTCAGCAGCAGCTCGGCGTGGTCGAGGCCGGCCTGGGCCTCGTGCTCCAGGCGCTCCGCGTCGCTCCGGGCCTGTTCGGCGGTGGCCCGCGCGGTCTCCAGTACCTTCTGCGTGGACCGGCGCTGGGCCGACAGGATCCGCAGGCGCAGTTCGGCGGAGCAGGCGGCCGCGAGGTCGGCCAGGTCTCGCCGTTCGCTGTCGCTCCAAGCGCGGGGCGCGTGGACGTGGGCGCACAGGGATCCAAGGACGAGGCCGTCGGCGTCGGTGAGCGGCATGCCCGCGTACGCGACCACCCCGAGGTCCGCGACCGCCGGGTCGGTGCGCAGCCGGTCGTCGGCACGGGCATCGGGCACGATCAGCGGCTGCCCGGACGCCACCACATGCCGGGACAGCGAACGCGCCGGCGGCAGCGCGCGCCTGCTCGCCCAGGGTTCGGGCAGACCTGTCATCCCGGGCAGGATCACCCTGTCCTGCTCCATGAGTGACACGAGTGCCACGGGCACACGAAGCAGTCGTGTCACCAGCCGGGCGAACCGGTCCATGCCGGTATCGGGGGCGGACGAAAGACCGGCTCGTCGCAATGCCTGCTGCCGTGCGGCGTCCGGGCCCGTCTGCGCCGTGGGCTTCCGGATCTGCTCGGCCATCTGCCCCTCCGGTACCACCGCCCGATGCCGCTCTCAACGGCATCGTAGAGCAGCGGGGGCGTGCCGACCGGTGCTCGGTCGAGGCCGCTGTCGCCGCTGTTTCGGTACCGGTCGGGCAGGCACGGGTGGAATGCGCCGGCGGAGGCCGAGGCGCACTTTCCGGGGAGACTCCTCCGGCCCGGGTGAGATGCGAGGGCATGCGAGTGCGCGCACCATGGCCGTGACGCCGCATGGCGGATGAAGGCGCCGGCCGTGCCGAGTGTTCCCGCTCCGTGCGAGCGCGGGTCGGCACTCCACGGGCCGTGTGACGCGGCTGTGTGAAACATCGTCCGTTCCCGTGGAAGGGGCTCCCGTGGCCGTCCACCATCAGCTGATCCGGCGTCCCCCGCGCGCGGTATGGGCGGTGCTGGCCGATCCCGCATGTTACGGAGAGTGGGTGGTGGGGCCCACCAGGTCCGTTCCCCTCGACCGGACCTGGCCCGCGGTCGGATCCAGGCTCCGCTACACCGTGCGGCTGGGGCCCTGGTCGGCCGACGGGGTGACGACGGTCCGTCACCAGGAACCCGAGGGTGAGCTGGAGCTGGAAGCCTCGTTCAAGAAGCTGGGCACCGCGCGGATCTTCTTGCAGCTCAGGCCCTGGGGCGAGGAGGAAACACTCGTCATCTGCGACGAGCACCCGCTGCGCGGCCTGGGCGGCACCCTCCACAACGCCGGCAGTGAAGCGCTCTTCCTGCTGCGGCACCGGGGCATGCTGGCCCGTCTGGCCAGGATCGTCGAAGAGAATCCCGTAGAGCATGATCGGGCCGGGGCCGGCCGTGCCTGACGCGGTGGTGATCGGCGCCGGCCCCAACGGGCTGGTGGCGGCCAATCTGCTGGCGGACGCCGGGTGGGGCGTCGAGGTCCTGGAGGCGCAGCAGGAGCCCGGGGGCGCCGTGCGCAGTGACCGTGGCGTCCACCCCGACTACGTCTCCGATCTCTTCAGCGCCTTCTACCCGCTGGCCGCCGCCTCCCCGGTCCTGGCCCGGCTGGATCTCGCGGCGGAGGGACTGCGGTGGAGCCACGCCCCGCGCGTACTGGCCCACCCGCTCGGGGACGGGAGATGCGCCGTGCTGGGGCGCCGGGTGGAGGAGACCGCGGCGAGTCTGGACACCTTTGCGCCGGGTGACGGCGCCGCCTGGCGGGACCTGTACGAGGTGTGGAGCCGTGTCGGGCAGGACCTGGTGCAGGCCATGTTCACGCCCTTCCCACCGGTCCGCGCCGGGCTCAGGCTGGCGGCGAAGTTCCGGTCCGCGGGCGGACTGCGGCTGGCCCGGAACCTGGCCCTGCCCGTGCGCCGCCTGGGCGACGAGGAGTTCCGCGGCGAGGGCGGACGGCTCCTGCTGGCCGGGAACGCCCTGCACGCCGACCTGGCCCCCGAGGCGGTGGGCAGCGGCGGATTCGGCTGGCTGATGTCGATGCTCGGACAGAGCCACGGCTTCCCGGTCCCCGTCGGCGGGGCGGGCGCCCTGACCGCGGCGCTCGTGAGCCGGCTGCGGCGCCGTGACGGCGTCCTGCGGTGCGGGGAGCGTGTCGTGTCCGTCGTCGTACGGCGCGGCAGGGCGGTGGGCGTCAGGACAGCCCACGGCGAGACGGTCAGCGCGCGCCGCGCGGTGCTCGCGGACACGTCGGCGTCGGCCCTGTACCGGGAGCTGGTGGGCGAGGAACACCTTCCCGCCCGCCTTCTGCGGGACCTGGAGCGCTTCCAGTGGGATTACGCGACCTTCAAGGTCGACTGGGCGCTGACCGGCCCGGTGCCGTGGACGGCTCCGCGGGCCTCCGGCGCCGGAACGGTCCACCTGGCCGACGGCATGGACAGCCTGACCCGGTTCGCCTCCCAGATCGCCATGGGACAGGTACCCGATGAGCCGTTCGCCCTGCTCGGACAGATGACCACGGCAGATCCCAGCCGTTCACCCGTCGGCACCGAATCGGCGTGGGCCTACACCCACGTCCCGCAGGACATCACCTCCGACGCCGGCCCCGACCGCATCAGCGGGCGCTGGGACATCCGCGAGCAGCAGGCCATGGCGGACCGTGTCGAGGCCCAGGTGGAGCGGTTCGCGCCCGGCTTCCGCACCAGGATCCTCGCCCGCCGGATCCTGGCCCCCAGCACTCTCCAGGCGATGGACGAGAACCTCCACAACGGCGCCATCAACAACGGCACCACCGCGCTGCACCAGCAGGCCGTCTTCCGTCCCGTCCCCGGCACCGGCCGGCCCGAGACCCCCGTCAAGGGCCTCTATCTCGCCTCCGCGGCCGCCCATCCCGGCGGCGGAGTCCACGGCGCTCCCGGAGCCAACGCCGCCCGAGCCGCACTGCGGGCCTACCGGCCGGCCACCCTCCTCCACCGCGCACCACGACTCTGAACCGCCCGGCTGGACACCGCTCCCGGTGGGGGCGTGATGGGGGGAGGGGATGGGAGAGGCCGGAAGCCTCGGGGCCTCCATGGGCCTCCCCGGCCCTCCCCGGCCCTCCCATACCCCGGTACCTTCCGCGGTGTCGGAACCCTACGCGATGCCGCCTCCCGGGAGCCGATCCTCAACTGCCGTCTTCCAGCGGCGAGTCGACGAACCACCTCGCACCTTCCAGCCGTCGCGGTCCTGTTCACCGCCGCCTGAGGCGAGGCGAGCGCGGCTGTCCGGTGAAGTTCCGCTCTCCGCGTGCGGCTGCCGGCGGGCGGCGGCCTTCTCGGCGCGACGCTCACGGCCGCGATCGTGCCGAGCGCAGGAGGAGTGATCCCCGCTCCACGTGGGCGGCAGGGACGGGGACCGTCCATCGGCGAGGGCGGTCAAGCCGGGCTTCGAGGCCGCGTCTCATCCGCGCCGCTTCAGCGCGCACGCCGCCGCGTCCGGAAACGCCCACGAACGACGCGGCGTCAGTTTCGTTCCTTCTTGGGGAACACGTACTCGTCGAGGACCAGGCCGACAGCGACGGCCGCCGGGATGGCGACGAGGGCGCCGATGACGCCGAGGAGCGCGCCGCCGACCAGTACCGCGAGGACGGTGACCAAGGGGTGGACGTCGACGGCGAACTTCATGGCCCGCGGCACGATGAGGTAGTCCTCGGCGACGCGGAAGACGACGTAGAAGACCGCGGTCGCGATCGCGATGGGAAGGGACACGGACAGGGCGACGAGGCTGACGACGATGCCGGCGAGAGTGGAGCCGACGATCGGGATCAGGTCCATGAGGGCGGTGAAGACGCCCAGGGCGGCGGCATAGGGGACGCCGGTGGCGGCGCACCAGCCGAAGGTCGCCACTCCGGCGATCCCCGAGGTGACGAGGTTGCCGAGCATGAACTTGCCGATCCGGTTCATGATCTCCTCCGCCACGCCCTCGACGCGCTCACGCCGACTGGCGGCCACGAAGCGGTAGCAGAACTCCTTGATGGCCGGCAGCGCCGCCATGCAGTACAGGGTCACGGTGATCACGATGGCCGTGGATGCGACTGTGCTCAGGACCTTCTGGCCCGCGCCGAGGATCCCTCCCGCAAGGCCGGATGCCCCGCCTCCCGTACCGATCTGTTCCTTGCCCTTCTCGACCAGGTGGAAGCGGTCCTCCAGGTGGCCGATCGTGGACTGGTGGTCGTGGAGTTGCTTCAGCCAGCCGGGCACCGCGTTCACCAGCGCGGTGATCTCCTTGGTCACGGGCGGGATGACCAGGGCCAGGAAGCCGCCGAGCACGACGACGAACCCCGTCAGGACGATCGCGACGGCCCAGCCCCGGCGCAGCCCACGGCGCGTGAACCACGCGACGATCGGTTCCAGGCTGATCGCGATGAACACGGCCAGCATCAGCAGGGTCAGCATCGAGCTGACCCGCATGACCGTCTGCACCGCGAGCCACGCCAGGCTCGCCCCCAGGCCCAGACCGAAACCCACCGTCACCCAGGACCGCGTGCGCGCGCCGCGTGAGTCCGGGGCCGACGGTTCCCGCGGCGCCTCCCCCTGTTCGCCCCGCGCCGGGCTGAGACGGGACCCGTTCAGGGCCGTCCCGTCCGGCGCACCGTGCTCCTCCCGAGCCGGCTCGGGCCCGGACTGCGCAGACATCGCGATGCCTCTCCTCGACTGCCTCGTGGGGCATGGAGGTCGCCGCGGCGTTCCCTGACCGCCACTCACCCTCTGTGTCATCGCCCACGCGCAGGTCGTCCGGGCGAAGAGTGCGGCACCGCCTTCGGGTACCCAGGCAGTCCGCTTGTACCGCCGACGCGCCGCTTCGCCTGTCCGGCATCTGGTGGACGCGTCGGGGGCACAACGGGGTACGCAGTGAGGCACGGCCGTCGCGCCGGGCGGAGAGAAGGTTCCACGTGCTCGGTGCAAAAGTGGACGCGGGCGGGGTCCGCACCGCCCCGTCGCAGCCCGTGGACGATGCGCCGTCAGCCGGGCGACGAGGTGGTCTCCACCGCCGCGAAGTGACCCACCAGCGCCCCGCGCAGCGCACGGAGCGGTCCGAACGGGGACATGAGGTCGACGCTGGTCGGCATCTCCGCGCCGGCCGTGTCGACGTAGCGCCCGTAGGCGCTGTCCAGATCGGGGTCGGCCATCAGGTCGGCGAACAGCCGGACGTGGACGCGCTCGGCCCGGCCGGCGCCGAACTCGTCGCACCTCGGCCACACCCCTCGAAGAGGTCGGCTCCGACACCTTCGTCCCGCTGCTGTTGGGCCGCTCCTCCGTCGGACGCCTCGGCCTCGCTCGCCGGGCTGGAGGACGTGGCCGTCGTGGCTGATCGTGGACTCGGCGACGGGGTTGGACCGGTGGGCGTCGAGCACGTCGGAGGTGTAGGTGAGCAGGGTGGGGCCAAGGCGGACGTCGTAGCTGTCGGGGCTGACCTGGTCGGGAGCCGACGGTGTGATCCGCGGCTGACCGGCGGCTCACTCCAGGAGGGCGAGACCGTCGGCGGCGCTTCCGCGCCATTCGATCAGCAGGAGTGTCGCGTCGTCCGTGGTGATCCCGCCCCGCGCCCGTTGCAGCGTGTGGGAGAGGGAGCGCGCCACCGTCCGGATCTGTCGGGACGTGGGCTCGAGGCGGTTCACCCACGCGATGAGCTGCTCCTCACCGAATTCCTCGCCGCCGACATCGCGCTCCTCTATCAGTCCGTCGGTGAAGCACATGATCCGGTCGCCGGGGGCGAGATCCGCTTCACTGATCCGGGGCTCGTGACCGCCGAAGCCGATGGGCAGCGTCGTCGGGCCCTGCAGCCGTTGTACGACACGGTGTCCACGGATCAACAGAGGAGCGGGATGTCCGGCGTTGACCCACTGAAGCCTGCCCGTGGCCGTGTTGAGCCGCATCATCTGAGCGGTCACGAAGTGGTCGGGGCCGAACTGCTCGGCGACGGCCCGGTCCATGAACGCATAGATCTCCGACAGGCCGACGCTGATGCGCCGGGCGTGCCGGTACGCTCCGATGACGACCGTGGCCATCGTGGCGGCATCCAGTCCGTGGCCCATCGCGTCGACCATCGCCACATGCAGGACGTCGCCGTTCAGGGCGTAGTCGAAGCTGTCGCCGGCCACGTCGTAGGCAGGTTCCAGCATCCCGGCCAGCTCGACCCGGGGCGTCGACATCGCCAGCGGTGGCAGCAGCGACCACTGGATCTCCGCCGCCACACTCATCGGTTCCCTGCGGCGCAGCCGGAAGAACAGATCGGTGTAACCGTGCTTGGTCACCAGCATGTCGGCCACGAGCGAGGCGAGCCTGCGCAGCAGCGGTCGCTCGTCGTCCTGGAGGCGGTCCAGGGTGACGGCCATGACGCCCACCTGGTCGCCACCGTCCAGCAGGGGCAGATAGACCCGCACACCGTCGGCCTGCGGCACCTCGACGGGACGCGCCTCCTGGAAGGCACGACCGGCATCGGAACCGTCGATCGGCTGCGGTTCGCCGGCCGCCAGCCCGTCACCCGGCAGGGGGACGAGCCACACCTGGCCGTAGTCCTGCAAGAAGATCGAGGTCTCGCGGCCGTCGAGCCCGCCGATCTGCCGTGCGACGAGCGGACCGAGCTGATGCGGTGGCAACTCGTGCCCCTGGTCCAACAGGACTCCCAGGAACTCCTCCGCGAAGCGCTCCGAGCGGGTGGAGCCTTCCGCGGGTCCCCGCCGCTCACCGCCCGTCCTCGCCGTGGCCCGGGGGGGACGTGCTTGCGGATCTTCAAAGGTGCTGTGCATACGAACTCCCGACGGAGACTCACCGGCCGACGACCATCGGGCGCGCCTCTGCCGAGCAGCGGCGGGTGGTCGGCACCGGCGGCGGCCTCAGCCGGATCGACCTCTCCGTCGTCGTCCGCCGCCGCGCACGTCTTGGTGGTGGGCGCCGTCTGCCGGCCTGCCCGCAGCCTGGATCACTGCTCTGCAGGGCAACTGTCCCGCCTACCAGTAGTGGCGTCGCCCGGCGACGGCGTGTCCCATCGCGCCGAGGATCCACAGGATGGCTCCGACGACCAGCAGGATGATCCCGATGGTCCACAGGATGGACAGGCCGGTGAGGAAGCCGACGACGAGCAGTATGACGCCCAGGATGATCATGATCTCTCCTTCGGGGAGTGGTGTCGGCGCGCCCGCGAACTGCTGTGGGCCGCAAGGGCGTCGGCGGGAACGGCGTCTCTCTCCTCCCTACTCCACGCGGTGTGGACCGTGACGGCTGACCTGTAGGCGGACCTCGGTGGGCATGTCGATGAGGCCGGTGGACCGACGCGCGGTGCTGAGCGGGCCTTCGCACAGGGCACCGAGAGTGGCGCCGGGCGCGCCCTCGGGGGTGAGGGTGAGCTTGATGTGGGTGTGGGTGCGGCCCGGTCGGCCGGTGATGAGTACGGCCGCATGGCCTACCCCTGGCAGGGCACCGGCTTCGTTCGCGATCGCATCGCTGAGTGCGCGCTCGCGCAGTTCGACGCCCTCCTGCGGGGCGGGTCGGCCGACGGTCAGAAGGCCGGGGCGGCGTCGGCCCAGCTGGGCGAGCAGCCACCACAGGGCGAGCAGGGCGGTGAGGACGAGGGCGGCGATGACCGCGGGCCACCACCACCAGCCCTGGCCGCTCCAGCGGGCCCGGTCGGCGGAGGCGAGCAGGACGTCGGCCGGGTGGGTCAGGGGCCAGCCGGTGGGCGGGGCCAGATCGTGTCGACGGTAGAGGTCCAGTCCGGCGAAGAGGATGAGCAGTCCGCCGCCGAGGAGGGCCAGTCCGGCGAGGGCCAGCAGCATGCGGTTGAGTGCGGATCGCGGTGTCATGGCGGGCTCCGGTGCTACGGGTGCTGCGTCAGTGGATGCGTCGCCGCACCCGTACGGCGATGCGGGGAGGACGGGCGAGGGTCAGCCGGTCGCGTTCCTCGTCCAGGACGGCCGTGAGGTCGTCCCTCACCTGTCGGGGGTCGCGGAAGCGGACGTCCGCGCGAGCTTTGATGCGGTGGCGGCCCACCAGGACGTGCGCCGCGCCGACTCCGGGGACCCGCATGGCGGCGTCACGCAGCAGGACGGCGGCTCCGTCGCGGTCCACGAAGGCCCGCACTCGCGGGCAGCCGGCGGGTGAGCGCAGGGGCAGCCAACGGCGCCGGCCGGGGGTGAGGGCCAGGACGATCAGCCAGATGCCGACGGCGGCCGCCACGGCGGCCCCCGTCAGCATCCACACGTCGTCCACCGGACGGGTTGCCAGTTCGTCGGCCAGGTGCCGTCGCCAGGCCGCGGCAGGACGCCCGGCCCGTACGGCGACGACGTCGACGAGCGTTGCGACCGCGGCCACGAGGATCACCGCGGCGACCAGCGCCGCCGTGATGCGGCGTGCCGACCACCCGCGATGGGTTCGGCGCCCTTCCTCGCGCTCACCGGCTGTGCGGTCCGAGGCGGACACGCCCTCTGGAGGGTCGGGCTCCTTTGCCAGCGGCACCGCGGCACGGTGCGCGGACGACACGGAGCCGCGGCCCGGGGGACGTGGATCGGATGTCATCGCGATCGTCCTTCCCGCACGGCGTGCCCGGTGACCTGGGCCGCCCGGCCGCTCACCGTACCCGCCCCCGGCCGGAGTCGGCTGCGGTCACCAGCCGCCGGACGGTGAGGAGGACCTCTCCCACCCGCAGCCCGGTCAGCTGGGCGACCCGTTCGGCGACGTCCCGCTGGATCCGCTCGCAGACACGGGGGATGTCGGTGGGGTAGGGCAGGTCCATGGTCAGATGCAGGCGCACCGATCCGCTACGGACGGCGGCGCAGGCGTGGGGTGGCGCAGGTCCGCCCCGATCGGGCGGTACGGCGGCGCGCCGCGACTGCGCCGCGCGTGCGGCCTGCGCGGCGATGCGGGCGACCACCCGGTCCGGGATGACGGTGGCGCCCCGCTCGGCCGGGGGCGGCAGCCCGGCGGCCGGCGCCGGCGGAACCGACCCCTCGCCGGGGGAACCGGGCCGGGCCTTCACCGCTGTCTCCGTGTCCGGAGGTCGAGGTCGCCCTGTACGACCAGACCGACGATCAGCCCCGCCGCACCCAGGACCAGCACCAGCAGAAACGCCCAGAAGCCGCCGAAGTAACCGGCGAAGCCCAGGGCCATACCGGCTGCGAGGCCGGTCGTTGCTGTGTTCATCTTGCCCTCACCCGTCTCGCGAGCGTGCCTTGCGCATGGTCATCCGCTCACGCCCGAGGACACGGCGGTGGTCCCGGCAGCGGTCACCTCACGCGGCCCTCGTCCCGGTCGGTCTGCTCCTCCTCGTCGGGCAGGTGGACGTCGTCGACGGCGACGTTCACCTCGACGACCTCCAGGCCCGTCATCCGCTCCACGGCACTGATGACGTTGGTGCGCACGCCGCCCGCGACATCGACGATGGAAACGCCGTACTCGACGACGACGTCCAGGTCCACCGCGGCCTGCCGCTCACCGACCTCGACCTTGACGCCGCGGGTGACCGCTCCGCCTCCGGCAGCGCCGGGGACGCGTTCCCGCATGGCGCCGAAGGCGCGCGCCATCCCCGCTCCCAGGTTGTAGATGCCCGGTACCTCGCGGGCGGCCATGCCCGCGATCTTGGCCACCACACCGTCCGCGATGGTGGTCCTGCCCCGCGTCTCGGCCGGAGCCCCGGCCCCGGTGCGGCCCTTGAGCGCGCTCACGCCTGTCTCGGGTCGGCTGCTCCTGCCGACACTGGTGATGTTGTCCGTCATGGTGGTCGCCTCGATCGGTCGCGCGGACACCGGTGCGGCGCCCTTCGATGGGTTGGACATGGCGGGCGCCACGATCCTCACACTCGGTGAGTGTGATGTGGGTCACGTGCGACCTGTCGGGTACTCGGCAGTTCCAAGCCGTGTGCGAGGGCGCCATGATCGAAAACGCTGTTCTCCCGACGTCGGGGCGTGACCCGACGGCAGGCGACCTGCCGGACCGACTGCTGGCCGTACGGGCGGCGGAGGGGGACGACGACTCCTTCGCCGTGCTGGTCCAGCGGCACAGCCAGTCACTGCTGACCCTGGCCCGCTGCATGCTGGGCAACCCGCAGGACGCTGAGGAGGCCGTCCAGGACGCCTTCATCAGCGCTTGGCGTCACTTGCCGGAATACCGGCACGGCGCGGAGTTCCACACCTGGCTGTACCGGATCACCGTCAACCGCTGCCAGACCATGCGATGTCGCCGGCCGTCGCCCGTCCCCCTGGACACCGTGGCCGAACCCGCGGCGGGCGATGCGTGGAGCCAGCCCGCCCGGGCCGCCGAGCAGGACGCGGCCACGGCCGCACTGTCCTGCGCACTTGCCGAACTGGACGCCGGACAGCGGGTCTGCTGGATCCTGCGGGAGGTGCAGGGCCTGCCCTACAAGGAGATAGCCGACGTGACGCGCACGGGCGAGCAGACGGTACGCGGCAGACTTTTCAGGGCACGCAGATCCTTGCAGGAGGCGATGGGCCCATGGCGCTGAACGGCCCGCACCCGGGGCCTCCCGGACCCGACGGGTCCCGCGACGCTTCAGTCGCCGCCGGCGTGCCCCCGTTCGCCGGTGATGAGGTGCTGTCCTGCGGCCGGCTGCTGAGCCGGGTCTGGGAACAGGCACGGGACGCGCAGCCGGCCCCGGACCCGCACGCGGTGTCCTGTCCGCACTGCCGAGAAGCCGTCGACGGACTGGCCACGGTGGACGCGGCTGCCCGGGCGCTGCTCGGCAAGGACCCCCCGGGCCTGCGCGCACTCGTCGACCGGGTCATGGACGTCGTCAGGGCAGAGGCCCGGTTGGGGCGACTGCTGCCCCTGGCCGACCCCGACCCCGACCGGGACCGGGACCGGGACCTGCGGATCACCGAGAGCGCCGCGGCGAAGGTGCTGAGGCAGGCCGCGGACACGGTCCCCGGTTCCAGGGCCGCAACCTGCCGGCTCATACCCGAGGACAACGGCACCCACGTGCGGGTGACCATGACCCTGGCCGCCGCCCTCGACCGCCCGCTGCCCCACCGGGTCGACCAGGTGCGCCGAATGGTCCTTCACTCTGCCGGACAGGATCTGGGGCTCATGGTGACAGCCGTCGACATCACCGTGGCCGACGTACTGGAACCGTGGCCGACCCTGGGTCCCCGCCTCGCGACGGACGGTGGCTCATGATGACCGCCGCCTGCACCACCTCGCTCCTCGGCGTCGCGGCCGAGGCGGCCCTCGCGGTTCCTGGCGTGGCGGCCCTGCAACCCCGCCTCGCCCGGCGCCTCGCGGCAGCCGCCGCGCCCACCCGGGCGGACACCACGCCGCCCGAGGCCGGCATACGCGCCGACCGGGCGCCGGACGGTTCGGGCTGGCACTTCGAGGTGCGCTGCGTCGTGGCAGGGGGACGGCGGGCGCTGGACATCGCCCGAGACGTCCACGACCGGGTGACGGCCGCCCTCATCACCCACCTCGCCACCCACGGCCTCACGGAGCCGGTCACCGTCGCGGTCACGGTGACCGGGATTGCCGCCCGGCACGACGCGGCATGACCGGCGGCGCGGGCACAGGCACCGCGAACCGTCGCTTCTTCGTGCTCGCGCTTGACCCATCGCTCCGCCTCGGTCCGCCCGGTCCGGACGGGGAGTACGGTGCGATCACCGAGAGCATTCCGTATGGCGGCGGGGGCTCACCCGCGCACCGGGAATGACCCTACGACCTGGGCTGGCTGCGGGCTCACCACAGGATGGCGAGGTGGTCCGCGGTACCCCCGCGCCAATCGATCGACCAGTGTTGCGACGACCGGTTGAGTCCGGGGACCTGACGCCGGTCGTCGTGGGCGAATCACAAGGCCGGCCGTCGGCGCCCTCGCGGTCACGTCCGCTGGAGTGGTGTATCGACGGCCACTCGGTGATCTCGTTTCGAGGCTATGCGGTGAGTTCGGTCGGGAGGACGGTCTCCTCGGTTTCTGACTCGATCGGGTGGAGGCGGGCCTTGGCCAGGAGGTCGAGTCCCATGTATCGGTGGGCTTCGGTCCACTCGTCGTTCTGCTCGGCCGGCACCGCGCCGACCAGGCGGATCAGGGCGGTGCGGTCGGGGAAGATGCCAACCACGTCGGTGCGGCGGCGGATCTCCTTGTTGAGTCGTTCCTGTGGGTTGTTCGACCAGATCTGCCGCCAGATCTCCCGCGGGAACGCGGTGAACGCCAGCACTTCGCTCTGAGCGGCGTCCAAGTAGGCTGCGGCCTTGGGAAACTTGGCCTCCAGAGCATCGAGGACGTGTCGCATCCGGGCCTGGACGGCGTCGGTGTCGGGTTGTTCGAATATGGTCCGCAGCAGGGGGGCCACCCACGGCTGGGCCGACTTGGGGACCTGGCTGAGCAGTGCGCGGGCGTAGTGGGTGCGGCATCGCTGCCGGCTCGCGCCGGGCAGGGTGGCGCCGATCGCGTTGATCAGACCCATGTGTGCGTCGGCGATGACCAGTTGGACGCCGGACGGGCCACGGGCGATCAGCGAGCGCAGGAAGGCCAGCCAGCCGGCGCCGTCCGCGGCGGTGGCCACGTCCAGGCCGAGAGTCTCGCGATGCCCGTCGGCGTTGACGCCGACCGCGATCAGCGCGTGGACGTTGACGATGCGGCCGCCCTCGCGGACCTTCTGGGTCAGGGCATCGGCCCAGACGAAGGCGTCGTCCAGATGCTTCGCCATCGCGCTGAACTGCGACTTCGACAGCTGGGTGACGCCCAGGCTCTCGGCGAGCTTCTCCACTCGGGGGGTGGAGACCCCGAGCAGGTAGGCGGTGGCGACTACCGAGATGAGGCCTGTTCGGCCCGCCGGCGTCGCTCCAGCAGCCAGTGCGGGAAGTAACTGCCGGACCTGAGCTTGGGGATGGCCAGTTCGACGGTCCCGGCCCTCGTGTCCCACTCGCGCGGGCGATATCCGTTGCGATGGTTGACTCTCTCGTCGCGGACCTGGCCGTATTCGGCGTTGCAGAGGGAGTTGGCTTCGGCGGACATGAGTGCGTCGGCGAACGTCTTGACCATCGCGCGCAGCAGATCGGGACTCGCCGCGGCGAGGTTGTCCTCGGCGAGGGCGTGCAGGGGCAGACTGATGCCCCTATGGATGTCAACTGGTCTGCGGCGTTGGGTCTTTCCTGAGGATGCCTCGACTGGGCTGACGCCTGCCGGAGGGGCGAAGGCAACTTCGCTGTGAAGGCGCTCAGGGTTGTCACCTGCGGCGATCAGTAGATATGCCGTGATATCGGGGCCGACGCCATGCTGGTCAAGCAGCGTAGGTGCTGTGCCCTGAACGGCGTGCTTCATGCGAGTGGTGCGGTCGTCGATCTCTTCGCTCAGGTTCTGGACGCGTCGAGCCAGGAGCCGGAGGGTGTGGCGGGCGGCATCAGAGGCCGTGGAGATGGTGCCGGGGGCGAGCTGTGTGCAGGCGCGGACCAGGCGAGCGATACTCAAGCCCGAAAGGCTCTCGCGCAGGCGGGATCCGTCGCCACCAGGACAGACTTGAGCTGATTGATCGCCTGAGTACGCGAATTGATCGCAGATGCCTTGGCCGGCTTGAACAGCCGCAGCATCTCCACGGAACCGTGGCCTGACTTCGCGGTGGCAGTAGCTCGGCCGGACAAGACGGCGTGCGCCGCTGCCTGAGCGTCGACAGAGTCCGATTTGACATGACGTCGGCGCGCTTGTTTGTCGGGTTGGTTCACCTCCGTAACCGAGACATCCTCGGCTTGGAGGTAACGCGTGAGTGCCGCGCCGTAGGAGCCGGTGCATTGCACTCCTGCGCGGCGCACCAGCCCGAACAAGCGTGCCCAGGAGAGCAATTGGCGGTATCCGTCAGCAGTCGCGGGGAAGCTCCGGCTGTCCAGGACGGTCCCAAGCACGGTCAAAACCGCAGCGACGTGGGTGTCTTTGTGGGTATCCACACCGAGCAGGACCTGTTCGGTGGCTGGGGAGGGCGCCGTGAGGGGCTGCATCGCGGTGAGTCATGCTGAGCACAGTCGCTGCCTTCGTGTCGCCGGAACGGGAGAACCACCAGGCCAGAGACGGTCAGGACTGTGAAGGTGCCGGTCGCGAAAGCCCCTATCGGGACACGTCCGCTGGCTGGGAGGCGTGTTGCACCCCGGACGACAGCCAACGGATCAGCCTCAAGGCACGCAGCCAGTCGGGTGCCGGGTCAGACCGCCGTCCGGGACACCGACATCCTCACAGTCGGGTGCGGTCATCGTGCTGGTCTCCTTCGGGCTTCGACACCTCGAAGACCAGCCGGTGGCCGTTCATCCATGCGGGCATCATCCCGACGCCGGAGCAAACCCCCGGATCAGGTCGAACGCGTACACCATCTCCCTGGACGCACCCTCGGCTTCTGCCTGCATGAGGTCGGATCGGCGTAGGGGAACCACGGATCGTCAGAACGGGTAAACCGCCTGAGTCGACCGGAGAGTGGTCCATCGTGTCTCTGTGAAGGCCTCGATGTTCGCCGAGCCTCCGAAGCGGGCGCCTGTCCCGGACGCGGCTACACCGCCGAAGGGCGCGATGGCCTCGTCGTTGACGGTCTGGTCGTTGATGTGGAGAAGACCTGTTGGAATACGTTCGGCAAGTTCCAGTCCGCGCATGACATCTGCTGTCAGGATGCCGAGCGACAGCCCGTACGAAGTCGCGGTGGCCAGGGCGACCGCTTCCTCCAGGTCGGAGAAGACGCGAACCGGGGCTACTGGTCCGAACACCTCCTCCGTATAGGCGGGGGACGAATCGGCAACATGGGTGATGACCGTAGGTCGGTAGAAAAGATCCCGGTATGTTCCTCCGGCGGCCAGAATGGCACCGCCTTCGAGACTGGCCGTGACCAGGCTGTGGATCTTGTTCAGCTGCTCCGAGTCGATGATGGGACCGAGTGCGACATCCTCCTTGGCCGGGTTGCCCACGGCCAGATGTTCGGCCCTGTGCGCGAGCCGTTCGACGTATTCCTCTGCCACGTCGGCGTGCACCAGGTGCCGACCGGTGGTCATGCAGACTTGCCCCTGGTGGAAGAAGGAGCCCCACGCGGCTGTTGAGGCCGCGCGCTCCAGATCGGCGTCGGGTAGGACGATCAGGGCTGAGTTGCCGCCGAGTTCGAGATGCGCTCGCTTGAGATGCTGAGCGGCAGCCGCGCCGACCTTGCGGCCGGCGGCCGTGGACCCGGTGAAGGAGATCACCCGGACCTGCGGCGCGGTCACCAGCGCTGCTCCGGTGTCGGCGTCGCCCGGCAGCAGATGCAGGACATCGTCCGGCAATCCCGCCTCTTGGAAGACCCGCATGATCGCCACCCCGCCGGACACGGCGGTGCGCAGGTCGGGCTTCAAGAGCACCGCGTTACCGAGAGCCAGAGCAGGGGCTACGGAGCGGATACCCAACACAAGAGGCACGTTGAAGGGCGCGATCACACCGACAACTCCCGCCGGTACCCGGCGAGTCAGGCTGGTCCTTGGTTCGGCCGAGGGCAGCACCTCGCCCAGAGGATGGCTGACCAGGGCCGCTGCTTCGTAGCACTCCTGAGCGGCGGTGGTCGTCTCGAATTCGGCCTTGCCCGGGACGCTTCCGGCCTCCCGCACGATCCACCGTTGGATCTCCGCTGCATGGCGGGTGAAGAGGTCGCCCGCGCGGCGCAGGACGGCGGCACGATCGGTGTACGGGACCCGTGCCCAGGCTTGCTGGGCACGGGTGGCGAGTTCGGCTGCGGTCGCAACGTCCTCGGCCGTTGCCAGTCCGATGGACTCAAGTATGTCGCCCGTAGCGGGCTCCACAACTGGGCGGATGCCTCCGACCGTAGTCGTCCACTGTCCGATGACAGCTTTTCCGGACCAGTGGGTGGGATCCAGCAGAGCCATGGTGACCTCCGGAGGTCGGGGGGGCCGCACGCGGGCGGAGGGAAGTTGGGCATGAGAGTCAGGGCTGGAAATGGCCGTCGGTTGTGACAGCTACTTCGAGGACGAGGGGTTCGACACGGTCTGGCAGGCTCTGACAGACCGCGTCGAGCGTGGCGCACAGATCGGCGTGATCGCTGATGCGGCGGGCCGCGCAGCCGAGTGACTCGGCGAGTCCGCTGACGCTGATCTCTCGGAAGGCGGGCCAAGGGGGCTTGCCGCCGTGTTGCGCGGCGAGTTCATCCATGATGGCGTAGCGACCGTTGGCGAGAACGACGAAAACGGCGCCGACGCCGTAGTGCGCGGCTGTCCACAGGGCCTGGATCTGGTAGAGCGAGGATCCGTCGCCCACTACTGCGACGACGGGCCGGCGCGGTAGTGCCATGCGCACCCCGATCGCGGCGGGGAGGGCGAAGCCAAGACCGCCCATGGCGGCGCTGAGGAAACCGAGCGGGGTTCGAGCAGGGACCAGGGCGTGCAGGTCCGGACGGGAGGAAGGTGTCTCCTCGACTACCACGGTGTCAGGCGGTAGCCGCTCTCCCAGCGCAGCCAAGACTTGTGTCGGCGTCAACGGACCGTCCCCAGGGGGCGGTGCGGCGCGGGTTGCGCGAATGGTCTCGGGTTGGGGCCTCTGAGTCCTGGCGGGGAGGCGGCGCGCCAGACGGTCACAGAAGTCGGAAAGAGGCGCGACGACAGCCAGTTCGGCCTGGGAGTGGCGAGCCTCTGCAGGATCGTCCGTGACGACTACGACCCGGGTATCCGTCAGGGGGCCCGGCGCGTAAGGATACTGCCTGAGGAACGGGGCGCCTATGCACAGCACGAGGTCGTGCTGGTCCAGCAGGGCGCGCAGCCGTGTCCGGGTCGCAGGCAGATGGCCGGCGAACGAAGGATGATCCTGGGGGAAGCCGGCACGGGCGCCGTAGGGTTCCTGCCACACCGGGCAGCCGAGGCGCTCGGCGAGTGAGATGAGAGCGGTCCATGTGTCTCGCTGGTCGGCACCTGACCCCACGACAAGGACGGGCGAGGCTGCCTCGGACACCAGCGCGGCGACGTCGGCAACATCCCGTGGGGCCGCTGCGGTGGAGTGTCGTACGGAGGTGGGCGCCGGCATCGGCAGGTTCTCGGCGGCCTGTTCCCAGTCGTCCATCGGGACGATGACCAGAGCCGGCCCCCGGCTCTCGACGGCGGCATGCACCGCCCGGGCGATGGTGCTGGGAACGTCTGCGGCCCGGACCGGTGACTCCACCTGCACGGGGATGTCACCGGCGAGTCCCTCCAGCCGTCCGGCCAGAAACGGCTGAAAAGCCAGGTGTCGGCGGTCCTGTTGGCCGACAAGAACCACGAGGGGGGCCCGATTGACACGCGCGGTGGCCAGCGCCCCCACCGCGTTGCCGAGTCCGGCGGTGGTGTGCACCACGACCAGGGCCGGCGTGGCTCGGGCCAGCGCCCACCCGGTGGCGGCGCCCACCACAGCGCCTTCGTGGAGGCCCAGCACGAAAGCGAAATCCTCGGGTAGGTCGGTCAGAAACGAGACCTCGGTCGAGCCAGGATTGGAGAAGACGGTAGTCAGGCCATGCAGTCGGAGAATGTCGAGCGCGGCGTCGCGAACGGAGCGGGCTCCGGCGGGAGGAGTCGTCATGACAGGGTGCTTCGGGGCATGGTGGTCTGTCCTCCTATGGTGACGTTGGACCGCAGCCACGCAGTGAGCGCTTCGGTCAGAGTGCTGTCCTGCGCATGGGGCCGGCTGCCGATCTCGCGGATCTCGGCAATTCGTTCCGGCACCTGACGGTGGTGGTCGTGCACGGCTGCGGAAGCGCGCCGCGAGTCTCGGGCGGCGACCGCGGCCACGATTCGCATCCGTTCCGTGTTCAGTGGCCCTGCGATGCGCCCTAAGCCGCCGGCCTCTCCACCGGACAGCCTTACGGCCAGTCCGATCTGCATCTCCGTGATGAACCGGCACAACGATGCGAGCAGCGGGTTGTGTGAGATCTCAGACAGCACTGCGAAGAAGTCCCGCACTGCGGCAGCGGAACTCTCAACACTGTTGGCCCGTGGGACAGCACCGGCTGCTTCCCTGAGGCGGGCGATCTCGTCGCTGTCGGCGTGTTCGGCGGCCAGTTCGGCGGCATACCCGTTGAGGGTGCCGAGCAGGCCGAGCACTTCGCGGGCCCTGACCCTTTCGAACTGTACGACCGAGGCGATGGACATGGCGAGCAGGGTGTCGCCCTGTGCGGTGACGGTCGACCGGTTGCCGTTGCGGGCGTTGACGAGACCCATGGCAGTCAGAACGCGGACAGCTTCCCGGACGGTCGGACCACTGACGTCGTAATTCGTCGCCAGTTCCCGTTCGGACGGCAGCCGTGAACCATCGGGCAGGGCACCGCCGAGGATCTGCGAGCGGAGGTCTTCGATGATCTGGTCGGCCGCCCGTTCCCGTCGGATCGCCGAGCTGCTCTTCTGAGACGCGGACATGCCACTCCTGGCCGGGTGCCGAGACGAGACGCGGGGGTCTGCTCCATGAATATAACCTACTTGGTAGGTACGGGAAGGCTGGGTGTGACCTTCAGGGCCGCGGTAGCCCTGCTGACTTCCCCACTTTCTGTGCGAATCTGTGATTCTCATAAAAACACGCTCGCAAGGTTGACCCGTAACCTACTAGAAAGGTTGAGTGGGTGGCGCGTCGAGAAGCCGACTGCGGAGGACTGTGATGAAGATCGCGCCGTTCGAAGAGAACGCGTACAAAATGGACCACCCCAGGGGGACGGTCTCGTTCAACTACCTGCTCATGGGCGATCGCGAGAAGCCGCTGGAGAACTACCGCTACATCCTGGGCCGCCAGGAGGCGGACTTTTCCATGCCGCGGCACTGCCACACCTTCGAGCAGATCCGGCTGCCCCTCGTGGGGGACATGAACATCGGAGAGCAAGGGATCCTGCGCGAAGGTGAGGTCGGCTACTTCCCGGAGGGCCAGACCTACGGTCCCCAGGACGACAAGCTCTCGGAGCCGAGGCAGCTGCAGTTGGTGCTCCAGTTCGGCGGTGCCTCCGCGCTCGGCATGGGCGCCGGCAGGGGCCGCGGCCCCGACAACAAGGAAGCCCAGGCCGAGCGCCGCGCGCGCCGGGAACAGCGGTTTCCCAAGCCCCGCTACAACGGGGTCGTCATCAGCAATCCCGACCACTTCAACTGGCTGCCGGTGGTCGGCTGGCCGGGGGTGAAGCGGCGACACATCGGCACCTACACCGAGCGGCAGTTCTGGATCGAGTTCGTCAAGATCGACGCAGGTGCGGAGTGGGTCTCGGAAAGCGACCACGCCAAGCGGTTGACGGTCGTGTTGTCCGGCGCCGGAACCGTAGAGGGCAGTGAAGTCGGCAAGCTCGCTGCGGTGGAAGCCGAGCCGGGCGAGAAGGTGCGCTATAGCGCGACCGACGAGTTGGTGTTGTTCACCGTCGGGCTGCCGCCGATCCAGCTCCCCGTGGAACCTGACGACGACAAGTTCGTCAGTGTCGTCACCGACGGCGGCATCCGCTTCGAGAACCCCAGGGACGCCGACAAAGGCTGAGCCCGCTGGACCGGTCCGCTTGCTCGGGACGGATTCGTCCTCCCGGGCTTCCGCGGCCCCACCTCACTCTCCCGCACGGAAAGTTCCTTACGCACCGTGAAAATCGCTTCTCGGCGGACTCCCATCGGTGACCGGCTCTGTTTCGCCGACGTGGTCCCCCAACACCTCCTCGACGTGCAAGCCGCCCATGTGCGGCGGCAGGAGTACGGCGGGGTCCGACGGCTGGATGCTTTGGAGCATTCCGCACGCGTCATTGTCCAAGACCTTCCCGGCCTGCTCCGCAGTGACCCGGAGCTCGAATCCACCCGGCGTCTGTTCGAGTGGTCCGTCGAGCACGCTGACACCGGCGTACTTGACGAGGACTGTCTGTGGCCCGACCGTCCCGGACTGTTGGGGCCACCGATCGGAAGTCCGCGCACCATCTGGTGCATGCTCGCGAACTACCCACGTCGGAGGTCTGCGCCCGACGAGGTGGCACTCCGACCGCCCGCTCTACAGGGATGTCTCAAGGCCCCGGGTTCCCTGGCCGGTCCGCATGACGAGCTGCAGCATCCCTCGATCAGCGACAGGGTCGATCCGGAGATGGAGCTCGCTGTCGTCATCGGGCGCCACGCCCGCCGTCTCGTCCCGGAGAACGCCATGCGAGCCCTGGCCGGCTACATCGGCTTTTGTGACGTCGGATCCCGGGACGTCTCCGAGCGGGACAACAACCGAATGGACCGCGGCAAGGGGTTCGACACCTACGGCATCTGCGGACCCTGGTTTGTAACGGCAGACGAGATAACCGATCCCCACAGCCTGCGTATTCGCCAGTGGGTCAACGGCGTGGTGCGCCAGGACGGCAGCACCGCCGAGATGGTGCACTCGATTCCCGAGCAACTGGCCTGGCTCACTGCCGCGCTCACCCTCGCTCCCGGCGATGTGCTGTCCACGGGCACTCCAGCCGGTCATGGAGCCGTGCGGTCTGGCGACGTAGTCCGAGGCGAGGTCGAAGGGCTCGGAGTCGTCGAGAACAAGGTCGTCCTTGACGACTGACCGACCGGAGGTCACCCCAGTGCGCCACCCCAGACTGCAGATCATCATCGGCAGCACCCGGCCCGGACGGCGCGGGCCCGCCGTCGCCGACTGGTTCCTCGCCCGAGCGCGGGAACACGCCGGCTTCGACTGCGAACTCGTCGACCTCGCCGAGGTCGCACTGCCGCTCCTCGACGAACCGCGACCGCCGCAGCACGGCAGGTACGAGCACGACCACACGCGCCGTTGGAGCCAGATCGTCAGCGCGGCCGATGCCTATGTGTTCGTGGTGCCGGAGTACAACCACAGCTTCAACGCGGCCACCAAGAACGCCCTCGACTACCTCGCCGGGGAATGGGCCGGGAAACCTGTCGGCTTCGTGGGGTACGGCGGGCTCGCCGCTGGCGCCAGGGCCGTACAAGGGTTGCTGCCGGTTGTCACTGCGCTTGGGATGCTGCCGGTCGCCGGATCCGTGCACATTCCTCATGTACGACGTTCGTTCACGACCTCAGGAAGGTTCGAGGCGGCTGCAGGACTTGAGCAGAGCGCCGTCGGCGTACTGGACGTCCTCTTGCAGATCACCGAAGCGACCGCGGCCGCCCGGACACCCATCACCATATGAGGGCGTTCCAGGTCACAGAGCCCGACGAGGTGACGCCCGATGGCGGGTGCGTCGTCAGCCAGAAGGCGGCCGTCTGTGTCGTCTACGTGGCCGGGTTGTTCCTGAGCACTCTCGACATGACGATCGTCAACGTCGCACTGCCTACCATCGGCCGTGCCTTCGGCGTCCCGGCCACAGCCGTGGACACCGCGTCCATCTCCTATCTGGTCGGTCTCGCGGTCTTCGTGACGGCCTCGGGCTGGCTCGGAGACCGGTTCGGCGGGAGGCGCACCCTGCTCACCGCCGTCGGCGTGTTCACTGCTGGCTCCGCGCTGTGCGGCATGGCGACCAGTCTGGTTCAGCTCGACCTGTTTCGCGTGCTCCAGGGCTCGGGGGGCGGGATGCTCGCCTCCGTCGGCATGGCGATGCTGCTGCGGACTTTCGCCCCGCACGAGAGGGTGCGGGCTTCGGGAATCCTCAGCATCGCCAACGGCCTGGCTCCCACTCTGGGGCCGGTGCTCGGCGGTGTACTGGTCAGCCAGGTCTCGTGGCGGGCCGTCTTCTTCGTCAATGTGCCGGTAGGAGTCTTCGCCGTCGTCTTCGGGATGCTGTTCCTGCATGATCAGCCCCCACGGCCCACCGAAAGGTTCGATCTGGCCGGATTCCTGCTGGCAGCTTCGGGCTTCGGACTGGTGATGTACGGGGTTTCCGAGGGACCGCAACAGGGTTGGATATCCACGCCGGTAGTCATCGCGCTGGCCGGCGGAGCAGCGCTGGTGGTCGTACTGGTCGCGGTCGAGCGCCGTGTTCGCGCGCCGATGATCGACATCCGGCTCCTCCGGGACCGGCTGTTCTCCTTCGGTACGGCGGTGATGACCCTGGAGTCGGTGACCTTCCTGGGCGCCCTGTTCACTCTGACGCTCTACCTCCAGGACGAACGGGGCATGAGTCCCGTGGAAGCCGGTCTCACCACTTTCCCCGAGGCCCTCGGAGTGGTCACCGGTTCGCAGCTCGCCAGCCGTCTGCTCTATCGCAAGCTCCGCCCGCGCCGGCACCTTATGGTCGGCGCGGGCGGGACCAGCCTGGCCATCGCGGCAATGGCGCTGCTGCTGTCGCCGCACACCAGCCTTTGGCTCATGATCCCCGTGCTGTACGGCATGGGACTCGCCGTCGGGCAGGTCTTTGTGGGCACGCAGTCCGCTTCCTTCGCCACCGTGTCCAGCATTTCCGCGGGCCGGGCTTCGACCCTCTTCAACGTGGGTCGCCGGCTCGGAGGAGCCGCCGGGGTGGCGACAGCCACTTCCGTCCTGGTGGCGGCGGGAGCCGCCCACACGGACGGTACTTCCGCATACCGCGCCGCCTTTCTCACCCTGGCCGCGGTGAACCTGCTCGGTCTCTGCGTGGCGACCCGGGTCAGTGACCACGAGGCGGCGAGCACGATCCCCCCGGCACAAAAGAACACCAACCCCGGAGAAGAGGAACTGCAGCCATGAGTGGACTGACACTCGTACAGGCGTCCGAGATCGTCGACGCCGCTCTGAGCCATGCCCACGAACTCGGGCTCCGCCCGCTGACCGTCACCGTCCTGGACCCCGGAGGCCATCCGCTGGTCGTCAAGCGCGAGGAGAAGGCCGGCATCTTGCGCCCTCAGATCGCCCATGCCAAGGCGTGGGGCTCCCTCGGCACTGGTCAGGGCGGTGCCGCCGGGGCCCGGCACGCCACCCGCGATCCCGCGTTCTTCGCCGCGCTCGCAGCGATCTCCGAAGGCCGGATCGCCTCGTCCAAAGGAGGGGTGCTGATTCGCGACGAGTCGGGCGACCTGATCGGTGCGGTCGGCGTCAGCGGTGACCGGCCCGACAACGACGAGGCTGTCGCCGTGTTCGGAGTCCAGAAGGTCGGACTCGTCGCCGACGTCGGCTGAGACTGCCGCCCCGCGAGGCCAGAACCACCTCACGGCGGCTCCTGCCCTCGGTCGAAAAGGATGCGGCTCCACAGAATGAGCCCCCGTTCCCCAGGGCCCCGGGCAGGACGCCCCGGCCCCGGACGGTACCGCTCCACCTGTACGAACGCCGATGGGAAACAGAGGTACGCCATGGCAACGACGCCGGAAGACCTCAGCGCAACACCCGACACAAGCGATGGCGGAGCACAGGACTCCACCCACTCCGCGGCCTCTTCTCCGACAGGCCGACAGCGCTCCCGGGCCTCCGCCGTGTGCGTCGCCGCGGCCTTCCTGACCCTGCTCGACGTGAGCATAGTGACCGTGGCGTTGCCCTCCATGGAGCATCAACTGGCCATGTCCTCTGCGGAGGCGACCTGGGCGGTGGCCGGCTACACCCTGACCTTCGGGCTCGCGCTGATACCGGGTGGACGGCTCGGCGACGAGTTCGGGCGCCGACGGGTCCTCCTCGTCGGAATGACGCTCTTCACCATCACTGGCGTGCTGTGTGGGCTCGCCTCCAGCGCCGCCTGGCTCGTGGCCGCACGGCTGGCCCGAGGCGTGGCCGCCGGTCTGATAGCGCCCCAGGTGGTGGGTCTGATCCATCAGATGTACCGGCCGGGCGAACGAGGCCGCGCATTTGGTTACTACGGCGCGGCCGTGAGCCTTTCCACCGCCATCGGTCCCCTGTGGGGCGGAGTCATCCTGCAAGGTTTCGGAACGGCTGAGGGCTGGCGCTGGATCTTCTTCCTTTTCATTCCCTTCGACCTCGCCGTACTGCCGCTGGCATTTCGTCTGTTGCCCGAGAGCCGGCGCGCCACGCGGCCCAGTGGCCTTGACCTTGTGGGCGCCTTCACTCTGGGCGTCGCTGTCGCCGCGCTTATGCTGCCACTGCTCCAGACCGGTCCGTGGGGGACCCGTCGCTGGTGGCTGACCTGGATCGGTTTCGCCCTGCTGGCCGTGTTCGTCCTGTGGGAACGTACGGTGATCCGCGGGGGGCGTCGCCCCCTCGTGGACGTGGGTCTGTTCAAGGAACGCGCCTACTGGGTCGGTGTCCTCGTCGCCGGCGCTCTGTACGGCGGTTTCACCGGCATCTTCATCGTGCTGGCTCAGTTCCTGCAGCAGGGCGTGGGCTACTCGCCGTTGGAGGCATCCCTGTGCACCGTGCTGTTCACCGTAGGCTCCGCCGTCTGCGGAGTGGTCAGCGGTCGTCTCGTCCACCGGGCGGGCCGGCTGCTGGTGATCGTGGGTACCGCCCTCACCGCGATCGGACTGGCCCTCACCGCTCAACTAGTGGGGGGAGTCCAACCAGGTGACAACATCATGGTCCTTGTCGGCTTTCCGCTGCTCGTGGCAGGGTGCGGCGCCGGGCTGGTCATCGCCGCGAATCAGACTCTCGCCCTGGACTCCGTCCCCCGCCGGGAGGGCAGCACGGCCGCCGGCGTTTACCAGACCGGCATGAAGATCGGCACCTCACTGGGAACAGCACTCGCGAGTTCCTTCTACTTCAGCCAACTCGTCACCACCCACCGGAATTTCCCCGCAGCCGCACGTTCCGGCCTGCTGTGTGCTGCCGCACTCGCCGCGTTCGCCTTCTTGGTCGCCCTTCCGGGCCTGACGCTCAGCGTACGGAAGTCTCTCGCGCCCGGGAAGGTTGGCGTCGCCGAGGTGACTCGGGCGACCACGAGTGGCCAGGACGTATGAGAGGACAACGCATGACGACCGCACGAGGAACGACCGTCGACATCGGCACACCGGGCGGTGTCGCCGACGCCTACCTCGTCCAGCCGGCTCATGGTCTGCCGCGACCGGCAGTCCTGATCTTTTCCGATGCCTTCGGACCGCGAGCTCATGTGCGGGCCATGGCCGACCGTCTCGCTGAGGCGGCCGACCGCACGGTTCTGGTGCCCAACTTCCTTTACCGGCACGGACGGGCGCCGGTGGTGGCGCTGCCCGATGTCATCGACCATCGGACTCGCGGCGAGGTCTGGAGAGTCCTCAGACCCCTTCTTCGCTCCCTAACGACACCGGCGGCGCTCCGGGACGCGGGTGCGTATCTCGACTGGTTGGCGGATTGCCCTCAGGCGGCTGCCGGACAGACGGCACTGGTCGGCTACTGCGTGGGGGCCCGCCTGGCGCTGCTCACGGCAGGCTCCGGTACGGACCGGATCGCGGCGGCTGCCGGGTTTCATGGGGGAAGGCTGGCCACCGAAGACGCGGACAGCCCGCACCTGGTGGCCTCCCGGATCACCGCGCCGGTCTACCTCGGTCACGCCGACGACGATCCCGCGCTGCCGCCGGATCAGATCCGCCGCTTGGACGAAGCGCTGACGGCCGGGGGAGTACGGCATCTAAGCGAGGTCTACCAAGGAGCTCGACACGGCTTCACCCAGGCCGACACCGACGCCTACGACAGGGAGGCGGACGAACGGCACTGGGAAGCCCTGCTGAATCTGCTAAGGCATTCGCAGATCTCAGGCTGACAACGCAAGTTTCAGGCATACGAGTTGAGCTACCGAACCTTCGCCGCCTCCTCGTAGGGGCCGCCCCCTCGTGGTCGTTGAAATCGTAGACCTCGATGGCCCTGTCCTTGTGCGCCCAGGCGTTGTACGCGGCGAACACGGTCGACGGCGGGCACGTCTGGTCTTCCAGCGCGGTGGAGAACAAGGCCGGGGCGCGTCCTCTGGCCGCGAAGTGCCCTCCGTCGAACTAGGACAGTGTGTGCAGCACCTCGGCTGACTGTCCGCGGTGAGTTTGTAACCGGCCCATCTTCCGGTACGGGTGGCGGTCCGTCAGCCCGACCGCACGCGGGAAGTCGCACAGGAACGGGACGTCCGGCGCGACGGCGACCAGGTCGGACACCAGCCCTCCAACGGCCAGGGCCAGCCCGCCGCCTCGGCTGTGGCCTGTCGCGACGGTCCGCGTGGCGTCTGCCAGTGGGTGACTGCGGGCCGCTTCCACGGCACGGACCGAGCCGGTAATCACCCGGCGGTAGTACTAATCCTCCGGTGCGTCGATGCCTCGCGTCATGAACCCCGGGTACGCCGACGCGGATCCGACCGGGTCCGCCGGGGCGCCTCCGCCGCCGAAGGCGCTGCCCTGGCCACGGGTGTCCACGACGAAGTGTGCCCGCCCGGTCGAAGCCCACAGCAGATGTTCGTGGGACAGGCCGCGCCCGTTGCCGTAGCAGACGAACTCCACGACAAGGGGGAGGTGCCTGGAAGTATCAGCAGGCAGCCGCAGCCAGCCTTTCATCGGACCGAAGCCGGCGAACGTCACGTCGTACACCTTGACCGCGGACAGGCCGGTGTCCACCGCTTCAAAACGTACGTCAAGTTCATGGGTGCGGGCTTCTCGAGAGTCTTCTGCCAGAAGGCGTCGAAATAATCGGGTTCGGTGGATGTACTGCGGTAGCAGCGGAGTTCCCGAAGAGGAAGGTCGAACTGAGACATCGACAACTGCCTTCACATCAACATGTAGAAGTTGGACGACAGGTGGGTCTCGTCGGCGTCGAGCGTGAGGAAGCACTGGTTCGTCGGTATCTGTGACTTGTCGGTGGCGGCGGGTGCGATGGCTGTGGCCTCGTCGAACATGGCGATGAAGGCGGACTGGGTCCCGCAGCGCGCCGCGGCAACAGCTTGATTCCACATGAACTGACCGGCCTTGCGGGGAATTTCGTTCTTCGGCGAGCCGGCATGCCGGTTGGACCATGCGAGGCCGGGTTGGAGGACGGGCTGGTAGTCCTGGCCACCTGTCTTGAGTTTCGCCATGTCGTCGTTGAACAACTGCTGGTCGACGTTGGGGTTGCCGACGTTCCACGGCGACACCATGTTCAGCGCGGCATACACCGGGCCGTAGCCGGGCTTGGCGTTGGCGTCGGTGCGCCAGCCGCGCGGCACGCCGCCGATGACATAGCAGCCTTGTTCCTTGAACCAGTTGAACAGCTCCACGGCACTGTCCACGATGCCAGGCCGGTTGGTGAAACCGAGGCCCCGCAGGTGGACCACGAGCTTGCCGTTCTCCCGCGCGTAGTACGGCGAGGAGTTCAGGTCCGGGGTGTCCGTGATGGTGCCCGTCCAGTCGTTCTGGACGGTGGCTACCATTTTGGTGTCATTGAGGCCGCTGAGGCCGTACTCGATGTAGAAGTCGCGGTCGTACTTCTCGGCTGCGTTGCGGTCCTTGGACTGGATGCCGTTGTGCTGCTGCAGGCGCGGCTGGCCGATGTTGACGATGCCGCTGCCGAAGCGCTGGAGCGCTGCGCCATCGATGCCGTACTTCTTCATCCACTTGAAGTGCTGGTCGATCACGGTGGTCGAGTACGAGCTGAACAGCCTGGCGGCCTCGCCGATGCCGAGGTTCGTGTAGCCGGTCTGGTACAGCCCGGCGTCGGGGTAGACCGAAGGTGTCGAAGGCCGCTCGGGCGGCCTCGTCCGAGACCTCCTCGACCGCACCTAGGAATCCGCGTCTGGCGTTGTTGACCACCACGTCGATACGGCCGAAACGGGCGACGGCTTCCTCGACCACGGTGGTGGCCCGGGCGCGGTCGGTGACGTCCAGGGAGGCCGCCCACAGGGAGGGGCCGGCGTCCGGGAAACGCGCCTCAGCGGCGGCGTCGCACGCTGTCGCGGCGACCTGGTGTCATGCGGCCAGAGCGGCGGCGACGATCTCCGCGCCGAGGCCGCGAGAGGCTCCTGTGACCAGCCAAACGCTCACGGAACTCCCTTCTGTTCACGTGTGTGTCCGGGCCGGTTGACTCGGGGGTTTGGCCAACCGGCCCGGTATCCGGCACCCGGTTCATCCCGGGATCGCGCAGCGGCTCCGCGCGGACCGGTCGGGTGCCGGAGGCTACGTGGCCGCGCGGTGGGCGTGCCGCGATTCGGGGCCGACGGAAACGCCGCTTGCGGCGTCTTCCTGCGAGAGGGACCGCAGGGATTCCCCACTGGCGCGCGCGATCGCGAGCAGACCGATACCGACCATCCACAGATTGAAGGGGTAGCCCGCCAAGCGTTCCAGACCGCCTACGCCGAGCCCCGGGATCGGGCTGTGCCCAGCGCGCTGGGACATGGTGAAGAGGGTGCCACCGGCGAGGCCGACGACGCTGGTGGGGATGCCGAGCCACTGCACCACGGGGTGACTGCGGCGCACCGAGAGGCTCAGCAGCAGGACCGCGACGCTGCCGATCACGAGGTTGGTGGCGCCAAGGGTGTGCAGCGCGAGGTTCTTGTTCTCGGGGGCAAGGCCCACCACGATCTTCAGGAGACCGGCGAGTAGGAGCAGGACTTCACCGACCCGGGCAAGCTTGGTGTGCGGCCACAGGCGCCACAGCAGCAGTGCGCCGACAATGAGTAGAACACCGGACAGCATGAATGACGCGTTCATCACGCCATGCTTGGGTGAGCAGACTCGGGAGACATGCTCGGAGAGCGAGAAGTCACCGCAGGCGGTGTTTCCCAAGTCACTGATGTAATTGCGATTCCAGCTGTACGAGGGGTTCTTCCAGGCAGCCGAAACCAGGATCTGCGCCGCGAAATACTGGAGGGTCGTGACAATGAAGACGAGCCCTCCCAAGATCCAGGCATGATGCTTATGGCTGACTGTGCTCATAACATTTCCTTCCGCTGTCCAGTCGGCTCCAACGTACGTCCGGCACAGAGCTCCGACCACTCGAGAATGCACGAAGGGACGTAACGATCTGGCCTGCTGGTCAC
Source organism: Streptomyces sp. NPDC086777 (assembly GCF_040702065.1). Lineage (NCBI taxonomy): Bacteria > Bacillati > Actinomycetota > Actinomycetes > Kitasatosporales > Streptomycetaceae > Streptomyces > Streptomyces sp. NPDC086777. The sequence goes on from NZ_JBFBJI010000020.1 coordinate 150,363, forward strand.
GGTTGTTTCACGCCATACGACTGAGGAGCGTGTGGGGGCGAGCGGGAGAAAAGCCGCCCCCGACACGGGGAATTGTCGGGGGCGGCGGGTCAGCTGTGCCGAGGCCCGTGAGGCCGGCTTCCTACTCCCAGCCGACCACCTTGAATTGCTTGTTCACGAAGACGTGGTGCGGCCAGTTGATGCTGATGTTGTGCACCTCGTACTCGCCGTCGTCGAGCCTGACGACGCGGTCCGCGATACCGCCGGGCACGACGGCCTGCGCGGCCTGGGTGGCCTTGTCGGCGGTCGAGCCACTGACGACGGTGCCTTCGCCCTCTGTGTAGTCAGGAATCGTGCCCACCGACTTCGCGGGGGACGGTGTTCCCTGCTGGAAAGCGATCACGCCGGCCCCCTCGGCGGCGGTTGCTCCACCGTCCCCGTGCGGCTGGACGATGACCTTGGACGCCGTGATGTCGGCGCTGTCGACCAGTCCCAGGACGAGGACGCTGCTGCCCTCCTTCACCTCCTTGGCCGATGCGCGGTGGCTGCTCTTCGTGAATGTCGTGGAGGCGGTATCGCTGACCGTGACTGTCACGCCGGTGGCTGTCTTCAAAGTGAAGCCAGAGGCCGACTTGGACTGGACGATGCCCGTCGCGCCGCCGTCGGCCGGTCCGCTCCGCTGGCCGCCGTCCGTGGGAAGGGCCGACGGGGTCACGGACGGATCCGCTGACGGGGTGGAAGCCAGTGAAGTACCCACCGTGGCGAAGCCGGCCAAGGCGCAGGTAAGTACCGCACCGGCGATCAGGAAGGCCTTCCTGTTCTTCAGCTGCAGTCCGCCCTTTCGATGTGTGCGGTTGGCGGTGGTGCTTGGGTCGCCGTCGCCCGACGGGCCTGCAGGGTCAATTGCATTCATGAGGTGGCTCCTCGGTCGGTTTGATACCAGCGGAATCATTCCTGTCGAGAATGTGAGAGGAATTGAAATTACTTAAGAGTTCCCTATGTTTAGGAAACATTCGATGTGAGGTAACTCAAATGGCCGATCGGCGGTGACGAGACCGCTTTGATCGGCTGTTTGCGCTCTGATTGGAGAATTACTCGGGCGTTGAGCGGACAAGGCTGTATGGGAAAAGACCGCTCCGATCGAGACATCCTCGCGGATGGGGGATGCCTTACAGAAGGCTGCCCCGAGTGTTCGATGCCTGGCCGCCCAGGGTGACATTTGTCCTGAGCCACGAGGTCAGTGCCTCGGTGAGTCCGGTCTCTGAAACGGCACTGTCGCCAGCGGCCTTGCGGGCCTCGGTGATCTGCTCGACGGCCAGTCGGTGGTAGTCACGAACCACGGCGGCCGCGTGTCGGGGGTCGCGGGAGGCGACGGCGGCGACGATCCGCATGCGCTCGGTGTGTAGCGAGCCCACGACCTGTACAAAGTCGCGGTTGTCGCTGCCCGCAAACTTCACTGCGAGCTCGATCTGCATCTCGGTGATGAAACGGCACAGTGCGGCAAGCAGGGAGTTGTGCGAGATAGCGGAGAGTGTGTCGAAGAACTCGCGCAGGGCTGTGGCGGTAGGCGCCACGCCCTCGCTGGCAGGGATCGCCTGTGACGCCTCCCGTAGTCGGGTGACCTCCTCGTCGCTCGCTTGAGTGGCGGCGAGTTCGGCTGCGTAAGCGTTGAGGACGCCGAGCAGCCCGAAAACTTCCCTTCCACTGACCTTCTCGACCTGGACCAGCGAGGCGATCGACACCGCGAGCAGGGTGTCGCCCTGGGCGGTCACAACCGCCCGGCTGCCGTTACGTGTGTTGACCAAGCCCATCGCGGTGAGGACCCGGATCGCCTCACGGACAGTGGGACCGCTGACGTCGTAGTAGGCGGCGAGTTCGCGCTCGGACGGCAGCCGTGAGCCGTCGGGCAGGGTGCCGTCGAGAATCTGTCTGCGCAGGTCCTCGACGATCTGGTCGGCTACTCGCCCGCGGAAGATCCGTGTGGCTGTCTCAGGCATGGACATATCACTCCCCGACGTTCTCCGTTTGCGAAAGTACCTACTTGGTAGGTATGCGGACGACTATAGCACCCCATGCCTGCGGTCCTTCGGTCGTGGGATGCACAACAGCCTGTCCACCGAAGCGCATTTAGGCAGGGATGTGCCTGTAGTGCACATCGCGTACCGTGGGTCTGGGATGAGTGCCGAGAGTCGGTGGTTCAGTACCTACCTGAAACCCGTGCGCAGCAATGAGCCTGTGCTTCAGTGTCACGGCGCCCCTCCCCGGTCACCGGGGCCACGGTCGCGTTCGACCTGTCCGCCTTCCATCGACGCCGGCGCCGAGCGCGGCCGGCAAGTGGCGGGCGCTGCTTTCTCATGTTTGGCGGCTGTCGTACATGTCGGCTGCGTCCTGGACATGGCCTGCCGCGGCTTCTGCCGCCCGGGCTGGGTCCCCTGCGGAAATAGCCGCGACGATCTCCGCATGCGAGCGCCGAGGCATCACCGTCCGTGCGGAGATGTTGCCGTGGCTGACAACCGCGAACCGCACCCAGATGCGGTCGAGCGCTTCAACGAGCAGCGGGTTGCCCGAGAAACGGGCGAGCAGCATGTGGAAGTCGAGGTTGGCTCGCCACGCAGCGCGAAGGTCCTGACATGCTGCCACCTCTTCGACCCGCGCGGAGGCGGCCCGGAGCTCTCGTAGATGAGCGGGGGACAGCAGGCCATCGCGCTGCGCAGTGGCTGCAAGACGGGCGGCCAACGCCTCGAGCGTCTCCTGTAGTTGCATGGCATGGCGCATATCGTCGTCCGACAACGAGGACACGACCACGCCCCGGCCGGTGGGCGTGAGAATGCCTTCGCTCTGCAGCCGTCGGATGGCCTCGCGGACAGGAGTACGGCTCATGCCCAATTCCTCACAGAGCGCGAGCTCAATGATCTTTTCGCCGGCGGGGTACCGACCTTCCAGAAGGTGTTCGCGCAGGCGGTAGTACGCAATCTCGGCCTGGTTGTGAACTCCTGGAGCAGGCTCCAGTGGGGTAGGGACGGGTCCCGAAGTCGACATCCCTAATGTATACATTGTATGAGATGGGTGGGGCAATGATCCACCCTTGTCTCGGCCGGTGCCGGCTTCTGAGGGGTGCAGCAGGGCCGGGCCGGTCGGCGCCTCCCAGCAGCCGACGCACGGTACGTCAGCTCGTGTGGAACAACCGCTCGGCGAAGTCACCAGGAGCTGCGCACAGTCCGACCCCGAGGGGGAGAGGCACGTCGAGGACCGTTCGATCGGCGATGCCGCTCAGTACAAGGAGCTCGCGGTGACGCTGACAGGCGTCGGTGAGAGCGGCCACCGCGTCCGTGAACCATGGGCACCCGCTTTGCTGCGCGACCGCCATCGCTGCCGTGCGGAGCGACCCCGGGCACTTGCATCGATGGGCGAACTTCGGAGCAACTGCTGGGCTGGTCGCTTCAGCTGCCGTTCCCTCCGGCGCCCTGCGGCGAATGGATATGGCGACCTGTGCCGACGGTGCCGGGGGGTGTGTCACCCGAGCCAGTGCAACAGGCCGCCAGGCGGTAGGGGAGCGGTTGGTCTTCGCGTCATCACCGTGAGGAACGGAGCGGTGCGACGCCCGAGAGGAGGACGAAGCGAGCGCGGCTGCCGACGCACTGCCGTGATGCTGTTGCTGGCGGCCCTCATTCCACGCGATGAACGTGGTACTCCACGCCTGTCCGTGTCACACGGCCCTGTGCCACGAATGCCTTCTGGTTGACCCAGGAGTATCGCTCGTCCCCGGTCTCGAGGCACAGGGCTGCCCGATAGTACTGATCTTCGAAGGCGGTTTCGCGATTCCGGTCCCTCATGGCCGTGCGGACGGCATCGTTCAACTCCATGACCCCGTTGTAGGTGACGTAGACGTCGGCCCCGTCGTCCGTCCGTAGCTGAGCCCGGACATCAAGGCGAGCCCAACCGTCAGGCCCGACCAGCAGCCAGTCGCCGCCGTGACCGACGAACCGCCCGCTGAAACGCGTGCCTTGGGCTCGCCCCGCAGTGATGGGAACGATGATCCGGGTACCGAACGGTGCACCTGACAGGACCGAACTCGCACCAAGTTCCACGCACATGGCAAATTCAAAGACAAGGTTCATGACCTTCCTTTGCGGAACCCGCGGTCGGTGGAGGCGGCTCCAGGGCCGGACAACGCTTGCTACGCCTCCGAGGGGGAGTGGTTGGCCCCAGGTCGAGCAGTACTCCCAGTGGGATCTGGGTCCCACCCGCCGGGGGTGCTGCCGCCGTGCCATCGTGGAACCGAGAGCAGGAACCCGTCCCCGGTTTCGCTGAGATCTGCTCTGCTGCCTTCGAACGTGAACTTTTGCAGCTCAACGCACAGACTCGCTCCTCCTGCGGCTACGCCAAGGACGAGAAGCCCCGCGTCGACAGGGCGCCACCGGGCATGGTGATCACTGAGGAGATCGGTCCGGGTGCCATAAATAGAACGCTGTTCTGGTAAGGCGTCCAAACTGTGGCACACCCCGGTTCCGATCGTCAACGCGTTTCGGGTCCGATCCGGCGCCGAGGCCCGGAGATGTGGCGTGCTGTCCATGGGCTCCCGGGCAGGCTGGGTTGTTCTCGTGCGATCAGAAGGCTCTCGCCGACGTTCCCGGGCGCTTGTTCGCCTGCTCTTGGCCGTACGGGGCGCCGTCTGTGAATGGTGCGGTGGTTATGCTTTGCGGCATGAGCGGCTCGCAGGCGGCGCACGGACCCGGGCTGTCGCTGCCTGCGTCTGCACTTCCCAATCCACCGCAGGCTCGCGGTCGGCGTAGCCGTGACCGGGTGATCGCAGCAGCCTGGAAGCTGCTGGACGAACACGGTGCGCACAGCGGTGAGGTCACTGTCCGGGCCATCGCGGCAGCCGCGAACGTCTCCACCGGCTCGATCTACCACCATTTTGCGGATCTCGACCAGATCATTGCGGCGGTCGCCGAGCGGTATGTCGCGGAGATGAGTGCCACGGTCACCGCGGCACGGGATGTTGCCAGCCGTCAGAGCTGGGAAGAGATGGTGGATGCGGCTCTCACCGGTTACGTGGACTTCTTCCGCCGGCATGCCGGGCTTCGCGACCTGTGGTTCGACGAGTACGGGTCTCCCGGAGTCGTGGAGCTGCATCGTGCGCATCGTGAGCGGATTGCCCAAGAGCTGCGAGGCAACTTCACCGACCTCACCAGCGTAGATTTGGGCCCGGTGGTTCACCGGGTTGCGATCGCGATCGCTGGATCTCTCTTCGAGCTGGCATTCCGTGCCGATCCCGCTGGCGACGCGGAAGTCATCGCTGAACTGCACAGGACTCTGCGCGGCTTCTATCGCGACCGTCTCGAAGCCTGCACCCAGTAGTAGGGCGCCGCTGTCCGTGCGCGGCGCGAAACCGGCTCGTGGCGCACTCCGGCTGTGTTGTCGGACTGATCACAGCTGTGAACTTCCAGCCGTGGTGGCCTGCTTGTTGACCCAACCCTCAGCCGCGTGTCAACCTGACCCAGCAGCGAAACATAACGTCGTTCTGTTTCTGTCCTTCGAGACGCGAGCGCTGTCTTGTGCGGAGATTCCATGGCACACCTCAAGGTTGAGGTTGATCCGGCGGAAGCCGGGTTTGACGCTGCACGGCTGGAACGTATCGACCGTGCGTTCGGTAGGCATGTCGATGAGGGCCGACTGCCCGGGTGGCTCGTGGTCGTCGCGCGGCAAGGGGAGATCTTGCATCTCTCTTCCGGTGGTCGACGTGATGTGGCGAACGACCTTCCCGTTGAATTCGACACGCGATGGCGCTTGTTCTCCATGACCAAGCCGATCACGTCTGTTGCAGCGATGACGCTCTACGAAAGGGGTGTTTTCGACCTGACGGACCCCATATCGCGCTGGCTGCCGGAGTTCTCGAACCCCAGGGTGTACACGCATGGTTCCGCGCTTGCACCGGTTACGACGCCCGCCACAGAGCCAATCAGGATCTGGCACCTGCTCAGCCACACCGCAGGACTGACGTACGGATTTGGTCAGGCTCACCCGGTCGACGCGTTGTACAGGGAGTCCGGTTTCCCAGGAACGTCCCACCCTCAGTGGGACCTCGCCGAAAGCGTGGCCCGGCTCGCCCGGCTTCCGTTGCTGCATCAGCCGGGCCAAGCATGGAACTACTCGATGGCGACCGACGTCCTTGGCCGGTTGATCGAGGTGGCGTCAGGGACGTCGCTGGATGAGTACGTCACCGAGCAGGTCCTGCACCCTTTGGGCATGTGCGACACGACTTTCGGTGTGTCCGGCCAGGATGAAGAGAAGCTGGCCAGGCTGTACGCGCTCACTTCGAAGGGACCGGTGCCAGCCGACGAATCGTTCGACAGGCAGGGACGCGGTCATCCGGTGTTCGAGTCCGGAGGAGCCGGCTTGGTCTCCACCGCGGGGGACTACAACCGCTTCGCGCGGTTCCTCTGCCGTGGCGGCGAGCTGGAGGGCACGAGGCTGCTTGCTCCGCGCACGCTGAAGATGATGACATCCAATCATCTGCCGGACCGATCGGACATTGCCGCCTTCGGCAGCCCGCTGGCGCTCAGCTTCGAGGGTTACGGCTTTGGCCTCGGATTCGCCGTCCTGCAAGACCCTGTCGCGGCACACCTCACGTCGAGTGTCGGGGAGTTCGGGTGGGGCGGCGGAGCAGGAACGGACTTCTGGGTCGATCCGGTCGAGGAGCTGACTGTGCTCTTCTTCACGCACCAAGTACCCAGCATGGGGCATGGCCGAGAACTTCGTCGGCTCGTCTATCAAGCACTGGTCTGAATCCGCGCGCTGAGCCGGTCGGCTTGCGGGTATGTAAATTCTGTTCGAGGGACTGCGGTTGTGACGATCAAACTCGGCGTGGACACCCTGAGCTACTACTGCCGCATCGCGGAGGGTCATATAACCGTCGAGGATGTCCTCAGGGAGTGCGCCACGCTCGACGCGGACTTCGTACAGGTCACGGCTGGACACGTACGCGGATGGAGCGACGCGAGGCTGGAAAACCTTCGAGGCGAGGCGGACGAACTTGGCCTCGGGCTTACACTCGGCGGCGGTCCGATCGGGCAAGCAGGACGCGGAGACGTTCCCCAGCAGGGGGCGGACCGTATCGCAGTGATGACCCGGGCCGCGCGGCGACTTGGAAGTCCGTTTCTCGTCACCTTTGCGGGCTTCTACCGATCAGAGCTGTGGCGATTTCCGCAGCAACTCGAACGTGAACGTCGTTACCTCGTCGAGGTGTTGCGCCTCGCTGCCAGTGGGCCGGACGGCCCGGTGATCCTTCTGGAGAATCATTCGGACTTCACCTCGCGGGAGTATGAGGAAATTCTCGCCGAAGTGGCCTCGCCGCGTGTCGCCTTGTTCCTCGACCTTATCAACCCGGTGAGCACTCTCGACGATCCGCTGACTACAGCCCGGCGCCTGGCCCCGTATGCGGCGGCCGGCCACGTCAAGGACTTCCGGCTCGAATCCTGTCTCGTCGGATACGGCAGTAGGTTGCGCAGAGGCTTCGACGTGCGGTGGTGTTATCCCGGCGAGGGAGTGGCAGACCTTTCCGCGCTCCTGGACGTCGTCGTCACACAACCGCGCAGTGACGTGTACCACCTGTCCATCGAAGGCCTCGACAACCACGGGGATGTCGCAGATCAGAAGGACAGGCTCAGTCGGGCCCTGTCATTGCTCAGACAGCTTCTTGACACCGACTAGGCGCCGTACCACGGGGCTCTAACAGCCGATGTCGGCTGTCCGCTGACGAACAGGCGAGAGACAGCATGTACGCCATGTCCAGGCAACGGGCTGTCGGGCCAATCATGTTGACTGCTGCCGTGGCACCCACCGCACAGCTCAAAGGAATGAATCGTGACCAACTTCCCAGATCGGCGCCTGACTTTCCTGCTGGTGCATGGCGCCTGGCACCAGTCCTCGTGCTGGGCGCCGCTTCAGGCCGCACTCGCCGAGAACGGGTGGCGCAGCGGCACGGTGGACCTGCCGAGCTCGGGGGACCAGAGCACCCCGAATGCCGGCATGTACGACGACGCAGTCGCCATCGAAGAGGCCCTGCAACGCGTCGCGGATGTTGCATTGTTGGCATGGGTGCTGCCCGCCGACACTATGTGCGTCGTGTAACCCGGCTTGCCCCGGTCCATGGGTCGCGGACCTGTGTTCGCCCCTTGCCGACCCTGACCGGGGCGGCCGTGGCGCCCGCGTTGAGGTCCGCCAGACGCCCGACATGCTGACGATCGCGTCGTGATAGGGCTTGATGTGTGGTGGTCACCAACGCCTCCGAGACAGCACACATTAGGGCAGGGGTACTTCCGCCCACCGCATGACCCCGCCGTCGTCAAAGGTCATGACACCCGAACGACTGGCAAGCGCTTCAACGATCATGTTGCCTCGGCCGCACTCACCAGGGGACCGATTATCCAAGTGCCGTGACGTAGCCAAAGGGCCTCCGTCTGAGACTTCGATTCGGATCGACTCACCGGCTGGCACCCCGATCCGCACGACTGTCGGGGCTTGGGCATGAATCAGCGAATTGGTGACTAGCTCGGAGATGATCAAAACGACGCTGTCTACGGTGTCTGCATTCACCGTCCGTGACTGGAGGGCCGCTCTGGCTGTCTGACGCAGTGCGGCAAGTGACTTCGGGCTGTGTGGTACCAGCCACTGGAGCTCGCCGGTGAGTGGAAGGGCATTGGAGCTGCATGCATGTGCAAGGGTTGTGGTCATAGTGTGCCTGCTCAGCAGCCTCGGGTTTGTGTACGGTCTGGCGGTGCGCGTGCGACCGCGTCGGAGTATGTGCAGGTCTCCGCCGTTTCGCGATTTCACAAGGGTCCGCATCGGAGTCCTAGGTCAATTCGGCGTCGACCATGGTATCCATGGCCATTCGGGCGGAGCGTCTGGAATTTAAATCTGTCATTCAGGCCAGCTAGGGAGGCGACGAGCGTTAAAGATCGTCACGGCAGCACTTCTCTCCTGGATCGGCGAGAGTGCGGATAGATCTGTCTGGTCGAGCTATTCCACCCGAAGAACTCCTGGATGGATCCATACCCAAGCTGGCATGTCGCCACTGTGGCGTCAAGTCCTACTTTAGGGGCATCTATGGATCCATTAAGATTGGATCGTCTGCTTGGCTGATGCGCGGATCGCGGCTTCGTGCCGGGTCCTCACCGTGCGTGATAACAACGGCTCGGACAGGGAGGCGGATCAGCTTCAAGGCCGTGCCAGGCGGTAGTCGAATGCTCGGCTGGACGCCGGGACGTCGCCGTGGATCGCGTCGTATGAGCTGTGGGACCACCCCGAGCCGCTGTTGCCATGGCGTGAGCGGCACTTCCGGTATCCAGGACGTAAGGCCGGCCCTGCCCGGATGGAACGTGCTGCGCACCGGGATCCAGTGGGAGTACCTGCGGCAGAACCGACTTCGGCTCGGGTGTGACGTGCAGGCGCCGCCTGGGGGACCGGAACGAAGCTGGCGTCTGGCAACGACTGCACGAGGCTCGCCGAGCCGAAGGCAGGCTCACGTCTGGACTTGTCCCGCTGCGTGGTCGACTCCTCCCACGTCAGCTCGCTACATGGGGAGGAGCCAGGCAGACCCGTCGACGGTTGACCGCAGGCGGGCCGGCTCGAAGCACCACTTGGTCATCGATGAACATGGCAAGCCGCCGGCGCTCCTGCTGACCGGGGGCAACCGCATCGACGTCTTGCAACCGGTGCCCCACCTCGATGGGATCCAACGGGTCCGCGCCCAGGTCGGCCGTCCCCGCCGCAAGCCGGATGTGCTGTTCGCCGACCGTGGCCATGACCACGATGTCTGCCGTGACCAGGTCCGCGCTCGCGGCATCGTGTCCGCCATCGCCCGCCGCGGCACCCTGCACGGCACCGGACGGGGCACCTACCACTCGGTCGTGAGGAGTCTTGCATGGCTGCACGGCTTCCTCCGCCACGTATCCTGCACCGTCGAGGGTACGGCGGTCGTTGAAGCGGCATGGCTGGAGCTGGCAACAACCGACTGGGCCATCGAGCGCGACGACGATGCGGTCGAGACGTGGAAGAAGGACCTGGCCGGGGGAAAGAGCACCGCGGCGAAGCACGGTGCCTGGGCCGTCCTGGAGGACGAAACTGGGCAGTTGAAGGAGCCGGCGTCTCTGTTCACGTGGCTGGCCTCATTGACTCGGCCTTGGGAATCTGTGCTACGTGACCACTGGCCACGTCGACCGCGATGTGTCCGAGCAGACCACTCGTGGCGACCGGACAGTCGTATCCCCGCTGGCGGAGCACCCACCTTTGGGCGCGCTGATCCTGCTGTCTGATGCACGCCTCTCGCGGTTGCATCCGACGAGCGCCATCTATCATGTCGAGGCCACGCGTACCTTCCCGAGCCATCCGAGGTGCACCGATGCTGGAGCGGCAGCCCCTGCGCAGGGACGCGGAACGCAATCGCCACCGTGTCCTGGCGGCCGCCCGCGAGGTGTTCAGGGACCACGGCACAGCCGCGACACTGAACGACGTCGCACGGCATGCCCGGCTCGGGGTCGGCACCGTCTACCGCCGGTTCGCAAACAAGGAAGAGTTGATCGACGCTCTGTTCGACGACATGGTCGACAAGATCGAAGCATGTACACAGAGAGGGCTCGCGGCAGACGATGCGTGGGTGGGCCTTACGGAGTGCCTGATCGGCGTGTGTGAGGTGCAGGCGTTCGACCGTGGGCTGCGTGAGGTGATGCTCGGGACCGGCAAGGGCCCGGAGCGTCAGGCACAGGTCCATGAGCGCGTGGGCGATGCGGTGGCGGAACTGCTCAGGCGCGCTCAGGACGAAGGAACCCTGCGGCCGGACATCGTTTCGGGGGACATCCCCCTGATCCAGCTCATGGTGGCCGCCATCACCGACCACACGGGCCAACCGGAACAGTGGCGGCGCTATCTCGCCCTGGTCATCGAGGGCATGCGCGTGCATCCCGGCCCCATGGCACCTCTTCCGCCGTTCGTCGCTGCGGAGGAAGACGTGCAGAGGGCCATCCTTGCGAGCAGCATGGCCCATGACACGCGCAGCTCGGGCTGAGGCCCAACGCTGCCGGGCTGCGACGGCCCCCGTAAACAATCTGCGAGGACCCCGGCTGTCGGTGCCGGGCCCGGATGCGGTCGTCAACGATGACGGATTTGCCGAATGGCCGGGCCTGTGGGTGCGACGTCCGACTGGATGAGCCACGGCGGCCGCTGTTGTGGCAACCTGGGAGAACTGATCAGTCGCCACGTTAGGAAGACCATGCAGCAGGGCCTCGATGGATCGTCTTCAGTCGTCAGCCAGAGAGTCGCCGAAACGCTGCGCAAGCAGATTCTTGCCGGAGAGCTGACTCCCGGTGCGAGGATCATGCAGGAGGAGGTTGCCTCTTCACTCGGCTCGAGTCGGCTACCGGTGCGTGAGGCTTTGCGCATGCTGGAGGCGGAAGGCCTGGTTGTCCTGAAGGCTAACAGTGGGGCCTGGGTTTCGAAAATGGACCTTGCTGAATGCCAGGCCACGTACAAGCTGCGAGAGCGCGTCGAGCCACTTGCTCTCGCCGAGTCCATGCCGAACCTCACCTCCGACGACTTCGCACGGCTCGACGACATTCAGCGGGAGATCGAGGCAAACGACGATGTCGACCGTTTCCTGAGTCTCGACAGGGAACTGCACTTGATCACGTACTCCGGTTGCCGCATCGAGCAGCTCGTCACCATGGTCAGGCGCTTCTGGAACACCACGCAGCATTATCGGCGTGCCTACGCTCGCCTCATCGACCCTTCGGGGCAGCAAATGATCAACTATGAGCACCGGCTGATCATAGAGGCGGTCAAGCGCGGTGACCCAACGGATGCCGAACGATTCCTGGCCGGGCACATCCGCCGGACCAGGCTCGCGCTGTCGCAGCATCCCGAGCTCTTTTCCGCGTGACGATGAGGGCTGGCCGGGGTTCGCTGTCTACTGTCCCGGCGCGGCTTGAGTCCGCCGCGGTGGCCTGCTTGCACACGTTTGGCCGGCCCCTGCGGAGTGCCCGAGACGAAGAAGTCGAGGAACTCGTCCCTGGCGTCGGTCCGGGGCGAGGTGACCAGCATGACCGAACGAAGTCGTGTGAGGTTTGGTGTGGCCTGATCGGAGTCGGTGGCCCGCTCCCGTCGACGTGTCGTAGGAATCTTTGTTCGTCGAAGATGCGAGCGATCACGCTCACTCGTGTGGAGTGGCGCAGGATCAGACGAGGCGCCAAGAGTTCGTAGTGGCCCAGGAATGGGGCACGACTTCAATGTATACGTTGCATGCGTATTGTGGGCCTGGCATGGAACGATCACTTCCGCACCGGGTATGCAGCCAGCAGGGCGTTACCGACGTCCCCTGTGTGTCAGGTGGTGAGGATGGCGCGGATCGTCCGGGTGAGATGCTCGACGAGCTGGCCGGGAGACAAGGCGACCAGTGGCCCGCGGCGGATGACGTAGCGGCTGAACGTCACGCCGATCAGTTGGGCGCCGAGGAGCTCGATGCGGATTTCCGGGTCCGTCGCGCTGACCACCTTGAGGTAGCCGGCCATGCTGCGTTCGTGCATCGCGGTATAGAGCTTGACCGCGGTGTCCTCATTGGAGGCGGCACTGCGGATGAGTGCCACGAAGGGATCGCCGGCGGCGCCTCGTTCCATGCGGGTGACGTAGCCCTGTGCGATGCGCTCGGGGAGTGTGGCCGGGTCGCCCACCACCAGTTGCTCCACGTCCCTTGCGCCCGGCACGGCTGCGACGAAGAGGTTCTCCTTGGAATGGAAGTGACGCATGACCAGTCCGTGTGTGACGCCGGCCTCACGGGCGATCTCCCGGATGGTCGCGCGCGTGTATCCGTGTTCGGCGAAGGTGGCCCGGGCGGCGTCCAAGATCGCGGCCCGATGTGCCTCCGGGTTTCGAACGCGCTTGCGCGTCGGCGTCACAGCAGGATTCTTCGCGTCTTTCATGGGCTCAGACTATGGTGATCCGTCGAAGCCTTCATGACCACCTGGTCACCATGTCCCTGAGGGGCAGGCGTACCGCGACAGAGCAGACTCCCGTTCGCGACCAGCCGGGCTTCGGGCGGAGCGCCTTCAGCGCGGTCTTCTGCCCTCCCCCCGGCTTGACGCTCTCCAGGTCGCCGTCCTGCCAATGCGCCAGCATGAGTCCGTCCGCCACACCACGATCGCCTCGCCTTGGTGTCCCGATGATGGTGAGTACGGGGTGCCGGTGCAAGCAGTCGTCGAGCTTTCCTCAGCCGGGACCAGCCACGCGAATTGCGGGTATTCGGCGAACCCGGTTCGCGTGCTCCAGGCCAGTGAGGTGAAGATGCCGTCGGTGTTCGTGATCCCCCGCCTTCCAGGTGACGATGCGCCGCCCGGCCCGGCCCCGCAGCTTCCGGATGGCGGCGCGCGCCCGCCTGGAACATCGACTTGGGATTGGAACGCCGCTGTTGAAGCGCCTTGAGGAGTTCTGCGCCGTCGTCGACGGTCGCCGCGCTCTGCGCTATGTGTCGGGTGGGACCGTCGCGATGTCCTGGGCCATGCCGTCGAAGTTCGTGGTACGTGCCCCGTAGGTTTCTGGTGGACGGTTCGTACGCCGAGTCGAGTGAGCTGCTCTTGAAACGCCTTGAGACCGACGGCGCTGTTCGGTCCAGGAGGGGCGGCGACGAGCGTGGTTGCGTGCGGTCAGCCGCGTCACCCGTCTCCTTCCGCCTGCTGGAGTGGGAGTGCTGTGCCCTGACGGAGGGGCGCGCGCCGCAGGGCGAGACCCGTGACCAGACCGGACACGACACCGATCCCCATGGCCGCAGCCCCTGTCCCGACGGGAAACCTCCAGTTCAGAAGGCCTGTGTCCAGGGCGATCGTGCCAGGCCCTGTCAGCGCGAGTGCCGCTCCGATGGCGGCGAGGACCAACGGGTACTCGAAGCCGCCTCTTTGCGCCCAGAGGCCGTTGGGCGCGTGGGCCAGTGCGGCGACCACCATGACGCCGATGAGCGCCGCTCCCCCCAGCGGTGTCGCAAGACCGAGCACGAGCATCAGACCGAGCAGGAGCTGCGTCCCGCCGGCGGCCGCCGCGGTGCGAACGGCACCGCGAAACCCCAGAGCGGTGAAGGCATCACCAGCTCCGGCCAGACCATCGCCGCCGAAGAGCCGGGTGAACTTCTGCAAGCCGTGACAGATGGTCAGGCCGCCCGCTGTGAGACGCAGAATGAGCAGCCCTGCGTCGACCATCGATGGATCGGTCATGGTGGTCCTCGGTCTGGGACGATCGGCGTCGCGGGAACGGAACGACGCGCGCTTCGGATGTGTTCTGTTGGGCGACCGCGGACCACGGTGAGGCCGGCCTCATTCCGAGTCGGCGGGCTGGGGCTCGAATAGGAGGAGCGGTACCAGCAGCGCAAAGGCCGTGATCGCGGAGAGGTCAGAGCGTGGCGGCCGGTCGGCTGAGGATCTGACCGAGTCCTGCGCGCAGAACGGCCTCGGGATTGGACGGAGCCGTGTGTACGCGCATGCCCACGTGTCCATCGGGTCGGACAAGCACGGCTCCTGTGGCGTCGATGCCGTAGAGCGATTCGAAGGACGTTCCTCCAGCGGTCATGGCAGGGCTGATCACAACGCAGCGGAGACCCAGTGACTCGGCGGCCCGGCTCCAGGCTTGTCCCGTTTGCCCGGCGAGTACCACGAAGTCACCGGCGGGCAGATCAAGCGTGGACTCGAACTCGCCAGTCGGGTCCTGAAGCCGCACATACGGGGCGCGAGCGCCGGGATGTCCAGTCGGGCGGTAGTCGCTGACCGTGGAGTGCTGGGGTTCGGTGCCGTCGCCCACCAGTGCCGACGAACGGTAGATGAAGCCGAACTGCTGTCCCGCGGAACGGAATTGTTCGTGCTGCGCGGGCAGCGACTCCGTGATGCGCCGACGTATCTTCTCGCCTTCGGGCAGCTCGATCGTGGTGAGCTCGGACGGCTCGGAGACCATGAAACCGGTGGCCTTCAACCGCTCGGTGTTGATCAGGCACTGCTCGATGTTGTACTCGGCCACCGGCTTGCGTTCCTGCTCGTAGGAGTCCAGCAAATCATCGCCCGCGGTGCCGCGCAGGACGCGCGCCAGTTTCCAGACCAGGTTGGCCGAGTCCTGGACTCCGCTGTTCATCCCGAACCCTCCGTGGGGCGGAAAACGATGGGCTGAGTCACCTACCAGGAAGACGCGTCCGGCGCGCCACGAGTCCGCGACCGCAGCCTCGTGCCGCCACCGCAGAATGCTGATCACGTCGACGTCCACGTCGGGGTCACCAGCGGCCTCGCGCAGACGGGCGGTACAGAACGACTCGTCGTAGGCGCTGTCCGGGAGCTGCGGGTCACGTGCGAAGTTGAAGATCCATTTGTTGTTCTTGGGGCCGCGGGCGAAAGAGCCGACGATGTCACCGTTGATGATCCACGACAGGGCGTACGGGCTGTTCTCGCCGATCTGAGTGAGCCGGCGACTGTGGAAGTAAACGCCGACGGACTCGCCGAAGACGGGACTGGTGGTCTCCATGATGCCCAGCGCATCACGTGTCCTGCTTCGCACGCCGTCAGCCGCTACCGCATAACGCGTACGAACGGTCCGCGTCCCGCTCTCGTCGGTGAGGGCCACGTCGACACCGTCCTCATCCTGGCCCAGGATCTCGGCTGTGGTGTTGAATGCATAGTGTCCGCCCGCACGAAGCAGGGCCTGGTGCAGGATCGCTTCCACTTCGTCCTGAGGCGTGAAACAGGCGGGCTCCGGACTGGCTTCGCCGGCTTCCGCCAGCGCCTCGGCGTCATCGGCGAACAAGATGTGCCCGAGATGGATTCCGCCGACGAACCGGGTGGCCCAGCGGAAGCCCTCCGCCTGGTGGGAGGGAACGGCCTCCGAGCGGACCGCGTCAATGATGTCCCACTGGCGGAACAGCTCGAGCGTGCGGGGATGAAGGCCACCCGCCTTGGGATGCCTCGAGTGGGTTGCACGCCGCTCTACACACCACGCGTCGATGCCGAGTCTGGTCAGTTGGAGCGCGGTACTCAGCCCCACCGGTCCGCCGCCGATGATCAGGACGTCAAGTTGCTTCTGGTTCACCGTGATCCTCAAGGTTGAGCCGTGCGGGCTGGTGGAGGGGGAGTGGATGTGCGACGAGGACGGGGCGACTTCCCGGACGGATGCCGGAGAAAGTCATCTTCGGAGAGCGCGCAGCAAATCACAGCCACTACGGGCTTCAGGGTGCTTCGCGCGGCAGCCCTCGATGTGTGGGACTGCTGGTGAGCGCAGGTGAAATACGCTTTGTGGATCCATGCGCAACGTCAGCTGAACGCTGAAGGGACGGTTGGGTTTCCTCATCTGGCTCAACGGTCAACCTTCCGTTGTGGCTCTGTCAACCCTCTTCGGGCTATGGATCCATTTGATGGCGACTGCGGCCGTAAGGCGCCCTTCGTGTCGGGTCAGGTGGGCGCAGTCCACCGCCTCTGGACAGGCGCAGACATGGGAGAAGGGGTATCCGTATGCGCTGGGACGCGCTCGGACACGGGCATGTCCTCGGGGTTTCCTGCTGGTCCGTCAGCGTTCACCCGTGTCCTCTCCACACGAGTCGAGGTGTCTTGCCGTCTTCTCGGAAACGAGCGGCATGGCGGGGCGGCAGGCTGGCCCGACTGAGGAGTCACCGGCACAGCCGTGGCGCGGAGTTCGCGAGGCCACTCGGTCCGGTGGCGGTCCGGCGGGGGCGCCACAACCGGCGGCGGCGAGCATCCCTGCGTTCCATGGTGTGCGGACTGATGTGCGGCTCACGACCACGGGCGTCGTCAACGTCTTCATCGTATGAGACGACAGCGGTCATGGGCTGCTCGTTTCTACGGAGTGACCGTCGTAGGCTCTCCTGAGCGGTGCCATGCCGAGTCGCCCCTTTGCCCTGGCCGGAGCAGAGGGGCGAGCGGGCGTCTCGCGGGAGGAGCGTCGGCCGTCAGTCGTTGTAGAACAGGCGCGCCGGTGTCTCCACCAGGATCTGCTGCCTGTCCGCCGCGCTCGGCGCCCAGTCGGCGAGAAGATTGAGCAGCTCACCGGTATCCCGCTGCCCGTCGATCAGGTGGGGCCAGTCCGAGCCCCAGACAAGGCGGTCGGGGCGGGCGTTGACCAGGGCACGGCCGAGGTGTTGCACGCTGGACAGTGGCTTGTCCTTGGCGATCCGGTAGGCGCCGGACAGCTTGATGTAGCAACTCCCGCCCTGCAGAACGCGCACCAGGCGGTCGAAGTCGGTCTGGGTGAGACCGTCCGACTCCTTCATATAGCCCATGTGGTCGATGACGAAGGTGTCCTGGAAGTCCTCGAAGAACGGCAGGAGATCACGTACCACTGTTCCCGGCGTGTAGAACTGCAGGTGCCACCCACGGGGCCGGGCGCGGTCGGCCATGCGGCGCACGTAGGCGATGATGTCCTCGATCGGCCAGGAGGCGCGTGCGAACAGGTCGAGCCGGATCGCACGCACTCCCAGCTCGTGAAAGGTGTCCAACTCCTTGTCGGTGGTGTCCTCTTCGATACGGACGACACCGCGGCACCGGGAGCCGACCTTCTTCAGTACGTCGACCAGGAGACGGTTGTCCGTGCCGTAGTAAGTGGGCTGGACCAGCACCATGCGTTCGATGCCCAGCCACTCGAGCACGTGCAGGTACTGCTGCAGACTGCCGTCGGGGAAGGCATACAGCGGATCTGCCACGGCATCGTATTCGGGCTCGAAGACGTGAAAGTGAGTGTCGCAGCTGTTGGCCGGCACGTCGAAACGTGGCTTGGTATTCGTCTCCGCGCTGCGCATCGGGGAGGGAACGGGCAGTGACTCAGACATGGTTCGTCCTTCGCTGAAGGTTGCAGAGGTCGGCGAGGTTCATACGGCGATGGGCGCCGCCGCACGGTCGGCCGCGAGCTTGGCGGCGGAGAAGAGCAGAGCGGTATCGGTGCCGGTGATACGCAGGGCGCACACCCCGAGCGGAAGCAGCGGGTCGAGGATGGCCCGATCGTCGATGCCCCCCAGCACCATGAGCTTGCCGTGACGGCGGCAGGCCTCGGCGAGGGCGGTCACCGCCTCCTTGACCCGCGGGTCGCTGTACTGGCCGGGGATGCCGAGCTCCGCGGTGAAGTCGTTGGCGCCGAGGGCGAGCATGTCGACACCGTCGATCGCCGCGATGGCGTCCGCGTTGGCGACTCCCGCCGGTGTCTCCAACAGGATCTGCACGATGGTCGTCTCGTCGAGGGCGGGGTTGAGGTCCTTGGCGGGAGTGGGCCGCATACCCAGCTGAGGCACCATGTTGGTCTGTGAACGCTGGCCTCGGGGTGCGAAGCGGCACGCGCGCGCCACAGTCCGGGCCTCCTCGGCGGTCTCGATCCGCGGTGCGATGACACCGTGCGCGCCACCGTCGAGAAGCCGCCCGATCATCCCGTACTCCCGCTCCGGGACCCGGACGAAGGCGGTGAGGCCCAGACTGCCGGCCGCCGCGCACAGGTTCGCCGCCACGTCGGTCGACATGGTGGAGTGCTCGAGGTCGACCATGATGCTGCGGTGCCCGGTCGAGTGCGCGATGTGGACGATGTCGGTGGTGCGGCTGCTGCGGATGGCGAGCTGGAGACTGAGCTCACCCGATCGCAGACGATCGAGGAAACCGCCGCTGTGGTCAGGCATGGGGGTGTTCCTTCCGGTGCTCAAAGGTGACAGGGCCCGTCCGGTCCGGCGGCCGAAGGCAGTGGGACGGATCGGCTCACTGCTGGGTCGCCCACTCGGGATAGGGCTCGCCGTCGAGACCCGGGACCGTGACGGCCAGGGGATTGTTGTCATGAGCGATGAGTGACTCCGCCGCGAAATCCGTCACCGCGCCCGACAGCAGTTGCCGGGGGTCCTCCATGACGAAGCGCAGGCGGGTGACGAGGGCGAACCAGTCGTCCGGACCCTTGATGCGAGGTCGTTCGGTGATGACGGCGCTGGTGGCGGAGACGTCCTGGCCGAGGAAGCTCGCCGGATCGCCGTCGCCCGGAGAGAAGGCGGGGTAGGCCTCGAACATCGCGCCGCCGAGTTCGACGGTGATCCGGATTCCGGCCCACAGCTGGCGCATCGCCGGCTCCAGCGCCTCGACCTCCGTGAGGTCGCCGTCGACGGGAGTGGCGAAAACCTTGGCGTGCGGTGCCATGTAGAGGCGGTTCAGGGGCAGCTTGTGCCGTGAGGCCGCGACGATGAGGCTGGCGACCGAGCTGGTCTGCCAGGTCACTCCCGCGGTGGGGCGTCCCTGTTGGCCCGCCACGACCACCATGGTGCGTTCCCAGTCGATGCTCTGCGCGTCGCACCAGGAGATCAGGCGGTGGGCGTTGTCCATCCCGACGAGGAAGAAGGTGGCTACCATGATGCGGTTGAACGACACGGCGAGATTCGGGCCGTCCTCCAGGTACTGCTCGCGCAGCGTGCGATGGTTCAGCCGGCTCGGGTCGGCAAGTGCGCGGGTCAGGAAGTCCTCGGTGAGTGCGCAGGCGTGGTCGACCATCGCGGCGATTGCCTCCTCACGGCCGCGGAAGGCGAGCGCGGCGATGGTGTCGCGCCACAGCCCGGGGGAGTTGGCCCTACGTGATGCGTGCAGTCGCCGGAGCAGTAGCTCGGCCGCGGGACGCCAGAGATCCTCCCGTCCGCTCTCGGAGAGTTCCACCAGCGAAGCCAGCGCGCAGCCGAGGTGGGAAACGCCGGCCAGTTCCTTGAATCCACGGGTCGCCAGCCGAAAGCCCAAGACCGTCGGGGGCTGCCCGTTCCCTGGGTAGAGAGCCATGTCCGCGTGAGTGACCAGCAGGAGCGGCTCGGACGCGTGGGTGTCGGCGGCCGAGCGTCTCAGTTGTGCCCCGATGGAATCGGGTGCGGCGGTGTAGGCCGTGAACAGATCGATCAGTTCAGGGCTTTCATGTGCAGACATCTCGGGACCTTTCCCTGCATGGCAGGCGTTACTGGGCTGCTGTGGCCGGGGGCGGCACTCAGCCCGAGAAGCGGTAGACGACGGTGTGGGTGGCGAACCTGAGGTTTGCCGCCAGGGCGTTGGTCTGCACGATGAGCGGGCCGTCCGGACTGTCCAGGACAGCCAGGTCGGTCCCCCCGCTCGTCGGGAACTCCTCCACGACCGTCAGCCGACGGTTCTCCCATCGGTAGACCTGAGACATCAGGGCGGGAACGGGATTGTCCGGCGTGCCCTGGATGAAATTGACGCGGATGACGTACAGGCGGTCGGCGGCCCGCACCACCGCGAGTTCACGTGCTCCGGTCCCGTCGAGGTCATGGTGCTGCACGAAGAATCCGGTCACGGGATCCCATCGCAGAACGCGGCTGCCGTCACCGATGCAGGCGACGACCAGATAGGTGTCACCGTCGGCGTCGAAGGTGGCAAAGGCGCGGCCTGCGCTCATCGCGAGTTCCTGGTGAGCCACGAAGCGGGTCCCGTCCCAACGGTGGAGCACACTGCTCACGGCGTGGTCGGCATGGGCGAGGAAGGCCGTGTCGCCCATGGTGAAGAAGTGCCAGTTGTACCCCCACCGCGAGTTGATCTCCTGGAAGTGCACGAACCGGGTGCCGTCCCATCGGAGGATGACGGAGGGGCGGGTGTCCTTCTCCGTGCCGGGGACGGTGACCCCCTGAGCCAGAGCGAGGAAGTGCTGTCCGTCCACGACGAAGTGCCGAAACTGTTTGGCGGCGAAGCCGTCGACGGCCTGGAAGGGAACGAACCCCGTGCCGTCCCACTCGAAGATGTGGGACGGCACAGTGAAGTCGTACGGGCGCCCGGCTCCGGTGCGGATGCTGGCCACGGCCAGGAACGACCTGTCGCCGATCGTGAAGAACTCCGCGTCCTCCCCACCCGGCGCCTTGAGAGAACCCCACGGCTCGAAGGAATCTCCGTCGCGCCGAAGAAGGAGCACCTCGGTCTCGCTGTCGCCGCCGTTCATGCGCGGCTCGGTGCCGGGAATGTCGTACGAGAGCTGGGGAATGGCCAGAAGCTCCAGCGGGCCAAGACGGAAGGGCTCGGCCGCGCGGGCCCCGGAGGTGGGGAGCAGCTGCAGTCGGGTGAGGTGACTCATGAGGAGGACTCTTTCGGTGCGGGCAGGGGCGCCGGGTCTTCGGAGGTACGGCTGTCCCGGGTGACTGCAGCCCGGGAACGCGGCGGAGCACTGTCCGTGCTCGTCCGGCGGTTGACCTCATAGGCGCGCGCGAGCTGGGAGAGATCCAGACGGCCGGCGCCGGCCCGCACGAGCTCGGTGAAGTGCCGCTGCGCGGCGGGGTACACCTGGAGCCGCAGCCCCAGGCGCGCCACCGCTTCGGTGATGCGCGCCCGGGTGACAGCAGCGCTTTGGATGGTGTCGTGAGTGACGGCACTCGTGGACGTCAGGGTCGCCGGGAGCAACTCGTCCAGAACGGTGCTGGCTGCCCTGCCCTGGATGAGAGCTCGCTTGCTCTCACGCGGAGGCAGGCGCAGTTGTGACAGCAGGGCGGACGCTTCCGCGGCTGCGACCGCGTGCACGCTGACCAACAACTCGTGCACAAGGGCGAGTTCGAGCCCGCAGCCAACGTCTCCCAGTGCCACGACGTCCCGGCAGTACGCCATCAAGATGGGGCGTATCGAGGCCGTGAGCTCCGGTGAACCTCCGGCGAAGCCGATCAACTGCCTCTTCTCTGCCCGCGAGGGTGGCGCGGAAAGAGGGACATCGATGAAGGACGCCCCTTGCTGCTGGGCATAGCGGGCACAGGTGCGGGCCAGGCCGGGGTCGAACATGCCGTGCTCCACGAAGACCTGGCCCGGACGCGCCCTGGTGAGCAGTCCCGCGGTGCCGAGA
The DNA here is from genome assembly GCF_040702065.1 of Streptomyces sp. NPDC086777. Taxonomy (NCBI): domain Bacteria; kingdom Bacillati; phylum Actinomycetota; class Actinomycetes; order Kitasatosporales; family Streptomycetaceae; genus Streptomyces; species Streptomyces sp. NPDC086777. The sequence goes on from NZ_JBFBJI010000020.1 coordinate 172,194, forward strand.
TACATGCGCTGCACGCCCGCGTCGTCCAGCTGATGACCGATCACGACATCGGCCGCTGCCGCCGCCTCCGCGGCGGCAGCGGCTCCGACAGCACCGGCCTCGATGTACCCATGGACGGTCTGGCCGGTGCGCGAGTAGGCGACGACCTCGTGTCCCGCACTCAGCAGCCGCCGCACCATCGGCAGGCCGACGGTGCTCGCGGTGACGAAGGCGATGTGCTGTGCCGCGCTCATGACGCTTCGGACTCCGCGGGGGCCGCTCCGAAGAACAACTGGCCCATGTCGGGATCGGCGAGCAGGGTGTCGGCGTCGCCCGTGTGCAGGACCCGCCCACCTTCCATGACCACTGCATGGTCGGCGAGTGTCAGGCCGAAGCGCACGTTCTGCTCGACCATGAGGACGGTCACGCCCTCCTTGTTGAGGGTGGTGATCGAATCGGCCAGCTGCTTCGTCGCCTTGGGGTCCAGTCCCAAAGTCGGTTCGTCCAGCAGCACCACGCGTGGGTTGAGCATCAGGGCGCGGGCGAATTCGACGACGCGGCGCTGGCCGCCGGAGAGCGCGGCCGCCTTCTCGTTCGCGCGCTGCGCGATCAGGGGATAGACCGCGGCGATCTCCTCGTAGCGCCTGCGGTTGCGCTCGCGTTCCTTGCGCTTCACATAGGCGCCGAGCAGTACGTTCTCGCGAATGGTCAGCGCCGGGAACAGCCCGTGGTGCTGCGGGACCTCAACCAGTCCCTGGCGCAGGATCTCCGCCGGTGAGAAGTTCTGGATCTCCTCGCCGCCGAGCAGCACCTTGCCGCCCCGGGGTCGCAGCAGGCCGCTGCACGCCTTCAGAACTGTCGACTTGCCTGCCCCGTTGGGGCCGACGATGCACGTGATGGCGGACTCGGCCGCAGTGAAGTCCACTCCGCGCAGGATGTCGCCGGCGCGGCCGTATCCCGCCACCAGGTTCTCGAATGTGATCATGTGGTGACTCCAGAGGTGGCCGGGTTGGTGCCCGGGCCCGGGGCGTGGTCGCCGAGATAGGCGTCCAGGACGTCCGGGTTCCGCTCGATCTCGCCGGGCGGGCCGCTGGCGATGACACTGCCCTGGGCCAGGACGTGGATGTGGTCGCAGAGGGAGAGCACCAGGGGCATGTTGTGCTCGACGATCACCACGGTCGTACCCGCATCGTTCAACTTGCGGACGATGCCCGTGAGCCGCTCCATGAGCGTGGGGTTGATACCTGCGGCCGGTTCGTCCAGCAGCAGGATCTCCGGCTCCAGCATGAGCGCCTGGGCCAGTTCGATGAGTTTCTGCTGTCCGTAGGACAGAGACCCGGCCCGGTGCTCTGCGTAGTCGCCCATTCCAACGAAGTCGAGCCATTCGCGAGCCCGCGCGGCCTCCGTTCCGTTCATCGCCGACGTCCCGAGCCGCGGTGTGGCGAAGGAGCGGCTCGGCACCGCCAGGTTCTCCAGAGCGGTCAGGTGCGGGAAGACGCGCGTGGCTTGGAAGACGCGGGCCAGGCCGGCGTGGGCGCGCCGCCAGCGCGGAAGTCCGTCGAGACGCTCGGCACCGAGCCTGATGACGCCGCTGTCGGAGGGCAGGCTGCCGTCGAGCAGATTGAAGACGGTTGTCTTGCCCGACCCGTTGGGCCCGATCAAGCCGGTGATGGAGCCTCTTTCGACGGTGAACGAGCAGTCGTTCACGGCCTTCACACCGCCGAAGGACTTGCTGAGTCCTTCCACCGCCAGGAGCGGGCCACCCGTGGCCGCCTCGTCTCGCCGGCGGGCCATGACAGGAGCGGGAAGGCCCCCGTCCGCGACCGACAGTCGCTTCCCGGCCGTGGCCTCGGGATCGATATGGCGCAACCGCTTGAACCAGACGACGGCCTCCGCGAGGACACCCTTCGGGAAGAACAGCACGATGGCCGCCAGCAGGGTCCCGTAGATGATCAGGCGCCAGGAGCCGGCGTCGGGGCCGCTCAGGCTCTGGTTGGTGAACTGGTTCAGCGGCTCCAGCGTGAACGCGCCAAGAACAGGGCCCCACAGGGTCCCGACACCACCCAGGTGGGCTGCGAGGACGATTTGCATGGCGATGACGATGTCGAACATCGACGCCGGATCGAGGAAAGCGATGTAGTAGGCGTAGACGCCACCCGCGACACCGATCGGGAAGGCGCTCGCCGCGAAGGCGAACATCTTGTAGCGGTCGGTGCGCACGCCGACGCCGTCCGCCTTGGACTCGTCGTCCCTGATCGCGGCCAGGCCTATGCCGAGCTTGGATCGGCGGATCGCCCATGAACCCCACACCGTGATGATCAGCAGTGCGAACAGGTAGTAGTAGAACGGCCAGTTCAGGTAGTCGCGGTTCCAGGTGGGCAGCGGCAGCGCGAGCCCGTGGTTGCCGTTTGTCAAGGACGACCAGTTGGACACCACCAGGGCGGTGAGTTCCAGGAAGGCGTAGCTGATGATGACGAAGGCGATACCCCGGGTGCGCCGTCCCACCATGCCCAGGACCAGCGCCCCTGCGGCGGCGACCACCCCTCCCATCGGAGCCGCGAGCAGCGGGGAGACACCGGTGTGGATGGACAACAGCGCCGTGGTGTAGGCCCCTATCCCCAGGAAGGCACTCTGGCCGAGGGACACGTAGCCCGCGTATCCCGAGATGATGTTCCAGCCCGAGGCCATGATGGCCAGCAGGAACGCCATGATCGCCATGTTTTGCCAGTAGGCGTTGCCGTTCACCAGCGGGAATATGGCCAGCAGCAGAATGCCGCCGGCTACGGTGGCGGTTCGCAGTCGGTTGACGGTGATCATGCGCGGCTCATGTCCTCTCGGAGCCGGGCTCCCAGCAGACCCTGCGGGCGGGCGACCAGCGCCAGGATGATCGCCAGGTACGGCACGGCTGAGGCCCAGTCGGGGGAGATGTAGGTGGCGGTCAACGACTCGGCGGCGGCGATGACGAGGGCGCCGAGAACACTGCCGGCCAGGCTTCCCATACCGCCGAGCACGACGATGGCCAGCAGCAGGCCGATCCAGTGGTCGGCCGAGCTGGGCATGAACGGGTACAGCACGCTGAGGAGCGAGCCTCCCGCTCCCGCAGCGGCCACGCCGATGGCGTACGCGGCCGCCCAGGTGGTGCGGACCTCGATGCCGATGAGACGGGCGCCGTCCGAACTCGACGCCGTCGCCTGCACGGAGCGGCCCAGCCATGTGCGGCGCAGCAGCAGGTACAGCGCGCCGACTACGCCGACCGCGACAAGGCAGGCGTACACCTGTGCCTGAGGCAACTTCAGACCGAGGATGTCGAAGGAGCGGTCGGCGTAGTCAGGGGTGACGGACTTCGGCTCGTTGCCCCAGATCAGGGCGATGATGCCCTTGGTGATGAGCGTGAGCCCGAAGGTGGTCACCAGAGCCATCGAGGCATCGGTGGTCCGGGAGCGTTCGATGAAGACGTAGTAGGTCGCCCAGCCGACGACGAGCAGGCAGGGCGTGGTGATGAGTACCAGCAGCAGCGGATCCAGACCGGTCGTCTCCCACAGCGTGTAGGTCAGGTACGCGCTGAGGATGAGCATGCCGCCCTGGGCGAGGTTCACCACCCGCATGACGCCGAAGATCAGGCTCATGCCGGATGCGGCCAGGGCGTACACGCCGCCGACAAGCAGGCCGAGAAGGAGAGCCTGGAAGAACGTCGTTCCCATCACGACCACCCGGGCTTGGGGTTGATGACCGTGTCGACGGTCCTCTGGGCCTCCGGTGCGACGAACTCGAACTTCCCGTTCTGCCACTGAGCCAGCAGCATGTCGCCGTCGGGTACACCCCGCTTGTCCCATTTGAGCGGACCGACGATGGTCTGGACGGTGTTCTTGTGCAGCCAGTCGGCGAGCTTGTCCTGGTCCAGGCTGCCCACGCCCTTGACTGCGGCCTCCAGCACCTGACCGGCGGTGTACGCGTTGGCTGCGTCGTCGGTGGGCGCGGACCCGTTGGCTGCGGTGTAGGCCTTCACGAACTCCGCGTTGCCCGGGTAGTCGGCCTTGGGGCTCCAGGCTGCAGTGGTGAAGATCCCCTCGGTGTTCTTCTCGCCGATGGCCTTCGGGTAAGACTGGGTGAGGCTCGGCGAGTTGGTCTGGAACATCAGGTCCGGGCTGAAGCCCTGTTTCTGCAGCGCCTTCACGAGCCCAGCGCCGTCGGAGGAGACGGCACCGTGCACGATCAGGTCGGGCTTGGCCCGCGCGATCGAGCTTGCGATCGAGTCGAAGTTGACGGTGTCGGGGGAGTACTTCTCGCTGTAGACGGACTTCACCCCGAGCTTGGTGAGTTCCTTGCGGAAGACGTCGATCGTGACGTCTGTATTGGGGTCGTCCTGCGTCGGGTATGCGGCCGTTTTGGGCCGTTCGTCGGCCGGCAGCGACTTGATGTACTGCACGAACTGCTTGGGCAGGTCCAGTGATGTGCTGGGCTGCGCGAAGAACAGGTAGTCGTACCCGCGGGTGAAAATCTCCTCCGCTCCGCCCGAGGGCTCCACATAAAGCATCTTGTTGCGCTCGGCCACCGCCGAAGCCGGAAGATTGAGCTTGGAGGAAAAGGTGCCGAGCAGCAGGTCGGAGCGCTCTTGGCTGATGAGCCGGTTGTAGTTGGACACCACCGTGTTCTGGTCGAAGCCGTCGTCCAGGACCTTCAGTTCGACCTTGCGTCCCAGCAGGCCACCGTCGTCGTTCAGCTGGCTGAGCCACAGCTTGTAGCCGGCGTAGGCGGGCTTGGAGGCGTCGGCGACGGGTCCCGAGAGCGGCAGAGACGCGCCGATCTTGATGGCGCCGCCGCTCGAGCCGGAGCTCGTGCCGCAGGCCGTGGCGACGAGCAGTGTCGCTGCTGTGGCGGCGAGTGCGGCAGCGGTTCGGCCTGTTCCTGGCATGGTATGCACCTCGGTTGGTATTCGTCACGACGGTTCGAGCGGACAACCGTGGCCGGTCGGGGCAGTCCCTCCCCCGACCGGCCACAACAGTCATGCGCCAGAGATCTAACCGAGTGTCGAGTGAGTCTCTGGGGGCGCTGTTGGTGCTGGGCCGTTGCGCTCGGAAACCCCTCCGGAGTCTGAGCACTGACAATGTGCGGCTGCGCGTCCGGGCCGAGCAGGACGGCCAGGTCGTTGATATGCAATGTATACATTGCACTCGATGCCTGTGCAAGGGGACGAGCGGCAGTTGGTACCCGAAAGCTCTACCTGCGGGTAGCTGACGCACAGGCCACGTCGAAGTGCCGCACGGCTGCCGCTGAGCCGCCCCTGAGCGACTTGGCGCGATGTCGGCCGAGTGCGATGTCGCGCCGTCCAGGCGGCCCGGTATCAAGGGCGTTGTGTCGGCTCCGCTCGACGACGACCAGGAGACCTCGGGCGAGCACCTCGCCGATGCCAGCGGCTCCAAGCTGTTCCAGGCCGACGTCCGGGGCGGTTCTGCCAGGCGCAGCCCTCGGGGTCACGGAGCACCAGGCCGACGTCCGGCGGGTGGCCCCATCCCGGAACCGCTGTGGTACAGCGTGGTGATCAGGGCCGTCGGGACGCAGCGCAGGCCGAGACCGGCGAAAGCGGCCAAGGCTCCGTCGGGGAGGCCGTGAAGGGCCGCGGCATTGCCCGGGACGGGCCTTGTTCATCAGGGCACCCGCGGGCCGGGGTGAATGCGTCCGGTGACCTCGCCCAGACCGATGCGCCCGCCATGCGGACCGGGGGCCGTGCCGGTGATGACGACTTCGTCGCCGTCCTCGAGGAAAGTCCGCTCCGAACCGTCCTGGAGGAGCAGAGGCAGTTTGCCGGCCGAGGTGAGTTCGATCAGGGATCCCCACTCGGTGGCGTTCGGTCCGCTCACGGTGCCCGACGCGTAGAGGTCGCCTGTGCGGGTGGAGGCGCCGTTGACCGTCATGTGCGCGAGCATCTGAGCGCCCGTCCAGTACGTCGCTGCGAAGGGCGGGTGGGAGACGACCCGGCCGTTGACCGACACCTCAAGGGCCAGGTCGAGTCCCTGCTCGCCGCTGTCGGCAAGGTAGGCGAGGGGCTGCGGCGAACGCGTCGGCGGAGCCGTCCACGCGGAGTCCAGGGCATCGAGCGGGACGATCCACGCGGAGACCGACGTGGCGAACGACTTGCCGAGGAAGGGGCCGAGAGGGACGTACTCCCATGCCTGGAGGTCGCGTGCCGACCAGTCGTTGAGGAGGCAGATCCCGAAGACACGGTCGCGGAAGTCCGACACCGTCACGGGCTCCCCGAGCCGGGAGCCGGTGCCGATGACGAAGCCCACTTCGGCCTCGATGTCCAGGCGGCGCGACGGGCCGAAGTCCGGCGCCGGGGTATCAGGCGCCTTGCGCTGTCCGTTGGGCCGCAGGACGGGGGTGTCGGAGACCACGATGGTGCCCGACCGGCCGTGATAGCCGATCGGGAGATGTTTCCAGTTGGGCGTGAGCGGTTCGCTGTCCGGCCGGAACAGCCTGCCCAGGTTGGCGGCGTGGTGCTCGCTCGCGTAGAAGTCGACGTAGTCTCCGACCTCGATCGGCAGATGCAGCCGTACGTCGCTCAGCGGGTACAGGCGGAGCTCGGTGCTCCGACGGTGACGCTCCTCGGTCAGTACGGTGCGCAGGCGCTGTCGTGCGGAGGACCATACGTCGCGGCCCTGCGCGAGAAACGGGTTGAGGGTGGGCTGGGCGAAGATCCCGTCATCCAGGGCGGCGGCCACGTCGAGGACGTGGTCCCCGATGCGTACGCCTACGCGTCGTCCGGCGCCAGGTGTGCTGAAAACGCCGTAGGGGAGATTGTCTGCCCCGTACAGGTGGTCGTCGGGCAGGTCGAACCAGGTCATTGTGCATCGCTTTCTGCGGGGTGCGGGTGGGCGGGCTTCGCCACCAGCCCCAGGGACACCAGGTCACCGAGCGGATCGGAGACACTGCACGTTCCGAAGGAAGTGAAGAAGGCCCGGGCGTGGGCGATGCCGTCGTCACCCAGACGCCGGCACTCCTCGGCCACGATGCCGGGGTCTCTCTGGGCCAGCAGCGTCGCCAGTGTGTCCGCTCGGTGACCCTGGAGCGCTGCGGATGTCGCAAGTACGATGTTCAGGAAGCCATGGTGCTCGAACTTGGTGATGTCGTCCCGGTGCCGGACCGCATGGTGCAGTCCCGCCGTGCACTTGAAGGGAACCTTGTGCCGCACGCACCCGAGGATCCAGGTGGCGAGTTCGCGTTCGTCGGGAAACGCCGGCGCCCGAGTGCCACCGGTGCGCAACTTGGCGTGGTGGTTCGTCCCTTCGAGGGCCTGCAGCAGCACGTTCCGGGTTGCCGAACGCGGCAGTTCGACATAGACGCGCACGTCGGTCGGCAGGGACTCGCCGACCGTCGCAATGACCTGCCGTCCGGCCAGTTCCGGGGGGACGACCATTTCCAGGGCCGTCACCCGCGGGCCGGCGGGCCGCTCGGAGAAATCGCGTGCCTGGGCCAGTTGCGGCGGACCCTCGGGAAGCAGCACCGACACGTCGCAGCTGCGGCCGGCGAGTTCCCGGGTCAATTCGTCCAGCCGACTTACGGGGCTGATGAGCGGGCCCATCAACTGCGCGTACCAAGCTCGTTGATGGGCGATGTGTGCCGGGACGGCCTTCTCGAGCGGGGCGTTGCCCGGCGGGAAGAGGGCCGCATCGTCGATCAGGCCTGCCCAGAGTGAACTCATGACGTCTCTCCTGCGGCCCATGACCATGCGTACCCCTCGGCTTCACAAGCAGCGGCGGCCTCGCCCAGGCGCAGTGGGCCGAACGTGTCGACCATGACGGCGAGTTCGTCGAGGAACACGACGCCGACACTGCGTTCGTAGGCACCCGGCTGCGGGCCATGAGCGTGGCCGCCCGGATGCAGGGACACCGACCCCTGCCCGATTCCGGATCCCTTGCGAGCCTCGTAGTCGCCGCCGGCGTAGAACATCACTTCGTCGCTGTCGACGTTGGAGTGGTAATACGGCACCGGAATGGCCTGGGGGTGGTAGTCCACCTTGCGCGGCACGAAGTTGCAGATCACGAAACCCGCTCCTTCGAAGACCTGATGAGCGGGGGGCGGCTGGTGGATCCGGCCCGTGACCGGCTCGAAGTCCGCGATGTTGAAGGTGTAGGGGTACAGGCAGCCGTCCCATCCGACGACGTCGAACGGGGATGGGAGTACACGTAGCGGGTGCCTGTGACACAGCCCTGCGGTCCGCGGTGCTTGACGAGAACTTCCACATCCGTACCGGTCTCGAGCAGCAGCCCTTCGGGACCGTGCAGGTCGCGCTCGCAGAACGGGGCTTGCTCCAGCAGTTGGCCGTACTTCGACAGATAGCGTCGGGGCGGAGCGATGTGTGAGTTCGCCTCGATGACGTAGGTGCGAAGGACGTCGTTGCCCGTGGGGACCCAGCGATGGGTGGTGGCCCGGGGCAGGAGAACGTGGTCGCCCTGGCGCGCCGTCAGGGTTCCGAAGACCGTCTCGACCGTTGCCTCGCCGGACTCTACGTAGACGCACTCGTCGCCTGTGGCGTTGCGGTAGAGCGGCGAAGGCTGGGCCGCGGCGCTGTAGGAAATGCGTACGTCGTCGTTGCCGAGAAGCAGCCGTCGGCCGGTGACGGTGTCGGCGGCCTTGGCCGTGTTCTCGTCGAAGAGACCGTGCGTTCTCAAGTGGTGCGGCAGCAGAGGGTGGTGGGCCCGCAGCTCTTGGTCCGGAAGGTTCCAGGGAGCGGCCTCGGTGATGGCAGAGGGGATGAACTGGCGATACAGCAATGATGAGTCGGAGGAGAATACCTCCTTGCCCATGAGTTCCTCGTAGTACAGCCCGCCGTCCGGTCGGTGATGCTGGGTGTGGCGTTTGGGCGGCAGGTGCCCCGCGCTGCGGTAGTAGGCCATCGTGGGTGCTCCCGATCAGAAGTTGCCGCGCTTGGCCTGTTCGCGCTCGATCGCCTCGAACAGGGCCTGGAAGTTGCCCTTGCCGAATCCGAGAGAGCCGTGGCGTTCGATGAGCTCGAAGAAGACGGTGGGCCGGTCGCCGAGCGGCTTGGTGAAGATCTGCAGCAGGTAGCCGTCCTCATCGCGGTCCACGAGGATGCCGCGCTTCTTCAATTCCTGGATGGGCAACCGGACTTCACCGATGCGCGCCCGCAGCTCGGGATCCTCGTAGTAGGAGTCCGGGGTGGCGAGGAACTCGATGCCCTCGGCGCGCAGCGCGTCCACGGAGGCGACGATGTCGTTGGTGGCGAGCGCCAGGTGCTGGGCGCCCGGTCCCTTGTAGAACTCCAGGAACTCGTCGATCTGGGACTTCCTCTTGCCGAGCGCGGGCTCGTTGAGCGGGAATTTCACGCGGTGGTTCCCGTTGGCCACCACCTTGCTCATGAGCGCCGAGTACTCGGTGGCGATGTCGTCACCGATGAACTCGGCCATGTTGGTGAAGCCCATGACCCGGTTGTAGAAGTCGACCCACTCGTCCATCCTGCCGAGCTCGACGTTGCCGACCACGTGGTCAAGGGCCTGGAATATGCGCCGGGGCGCACCGGGACGCTTCACGAAGGATGACGTGCGGGCGACGTAGCCCGGCAGGTAGGGCCCGTCGTAGCGGGAGCGGTCGATGAGCGTGTGACGGGTGGTGCCGTAGGTGGCTATCGCGCCGCGGCGGACGGCGCCGTGCTCGTCGCTCACATCATGCGGCTCCTCCAGGACCGTCGCGCCCTGGGCCTGGGCGTGAGCGATGCAGCGATCCACGTCGGGCACTTCCAGGGCGATGTCGATGACTCCGTCACCGTGCTCACGGTGCGCTTCGGCGATGAGACTGGCCGGATCGACGGCGCCCTGGAAGACAAAACGGATCGCCCCGCTGCGCAGCACGTACGACTGGTGGTCGCGGTTGCCGGTCTCGGGACCCGAGTAGGCGATCAACTCCATGCCGAAGGCCGACTGGTAGAAGTGGGCGGCCTGGGAGGCATTGCCCACCGCCCACACCACTGAGTCCCAGCCGGTGACCGGGAAGGGGTCGCCGGCGGCGTCGTACTCGACCAGGCCGACCAACTGCTGAAGCTGCGGCAGGTCGAGCTCGGCCAGCCGTTCCTGGCTGGTGAGAGTCTGCTCGATGGTCATGACGAGGCACTCCTTCACTCCTGGGTGACACGTGGCGAGGCACCATCGGGCGCGGGCGCGGACGGTCATGCCCCGTGGTGGGAACAGAACAAACGCGCATCGGAATCTGTGCAAGAGTCAGCGCTTCGGCTGGACACTCTGTTCAAGATGTCCATTGAAACCGCGAAACTGCTGTGCAAGATGTGCAGAAGGTCGGCAGGAGGCCGAGCGGAACGCCATACCTGGCCATGGTGAGACCTTCGTGGTGCGCTCGGCCACCTGGTCACAGGACGGGACGCAGAAACCGCCGTTCGTAGCGCCTGATACATCCGGTACGCCGGGCGAGTTCGAAGGCTTCCTGACATTCCGGGTCCGTGGTGCTGTCCATGCGGTACTGCTCGTACTGAGCCAGGCTGGGGAAGGAGAAGACGGCGTAGGCGACGTCGCTGTCGCCCTCACTGGGCAGGAAGTAGCCGTGGTGCGTCCCACCGAAACGGTTGATGAGCGCGATCCAGCGGCGCCCGTACTCCTCGAAGTCGGCTGTGTGTTCGGGATCGATCTCGTAGCGGATGTGCACGCTGATCATTTCTCTCCTCCGTAAAGGGAAGACGTCCCGGGTGCGTACGCCCGGGCCCGAAGGGGGTGTCGTGGGTGAGCGCGGCCACGCCACGAACGGGTCGGGGATGAGGGGCACTGCGGGGTCCAGGATGTAGCGGGCGAAGTCCCGGACTCCTTCATCGGCGAGAACGTCGTCGTCGAGGTGGAGCGGTCTGTCGGCGGCTGTGTGCATCATGTACCGCGGTCACAGCATGTTCCCCGTGATGCCCCTCGGGCGGAACTCCTCGACCCGTCCGCCGGCCGCGGTGATTTCCGCGGCGATCACGATCCGCGCGGCGTCCGCAGCGGTCCGAAGAGCGATGGCGTGACCGGCCTCCGTGATGAAGAGGGTTCTGTCCTTGAGCGAGGCCATGGCGGTTCCCCGGTTCTTGACCAGCGGGCACGGCTGTTGCGACAGACCTTCGGTGTCAGGCGCCGTTGCCGTGCACGAGCCTGTCTTTGAGCACGAATTTCTGGATCTTCCCGGAGGCGGTCTGAGGGAATTCGGTGACGAATTCCCAGACCTGGGGCACCTTGTACGACGCCAGGCGCTGCCGGCAGAACGCCGTCAGCGCCTCGGCGTCAGCGGAGGTCTCGGCGCGCAGGCTGACAACGGCTGCGACGATCTCGCCCCATTCGTCATCGGGCAGTCCGACGATGCAGACGCCGCGGACATCCGGGTGCTCGAACAGCACGTCCTCGATCTCGCGAGGGTAGATGTTCTCGCCGCCGCGGATGATCATGTCCTTGAGTCGGCCCTGAATGCGGAGGTAGCCATAGGAGTCGAGGGAGCCCAGGTCGCCCGTATGGAGCCAGCCTTCCGCGTCCAGAGCGGCAGCCGTGGCGTCCGGGTCGTCGTTGTACCCCTCCATCACACAGACGCTGCGGGTGCAGACCTCGCCCACCTCGTTGAGAGGCAGCGTGCTGCGATCGACCGGGTCTGCGATCTTCACCTCGACCTGAGGCAGGGGCCTGCCCACGGTCTCCCACCACCTCGGATGAGGATCGTCTGGCCGGGTGTGGGTGATGTAGGGCGACGCCTCTGTCTGCCCGAATCCGATACCCACGCGGACACCGAGTTCCCGCTCGGTGCGGCGCACCAGTTCCGGCGGCACGGGAGCGCCGCCGAGCGTGGCGATCCGCCACGACGGCAGGTCACGGGGCAGGGACACCTGCTCGTCGAGCATGCGGATGAGCATGGTGGGCACGCTGAGCAGAATCGTGCCGCGGTGGGCGGCGAACAGGTTGAGCATGGCCCCGGCGTCGAAGGCCGGCGGCAGTACATGGGTACCTCCGGTCTGCAGGGCTCCCAGAGTGACCAGGCCGCAGCCCGCCGTGTGGAAGAGCGGCATGGGGTTGATCCACACGTCGTCGGGGCCGGCGCCGATGACGCGCGCGTACAGGCGTCCGTTGTTGGTCAGCCCCCAGTGAGTCAGCAGCGCACCCTTGGGAAAGCCGGTCGTGCCGGACGTGTACTGGATCTGCGCGGTGTCGCCTGGGCGGACGTACGGCAGGGCCCCGTCCTGGGCACCGCTGCGGATCAGACCGGGCCAGTCGCCGAGTGAGATCACTTCACAACGCCACGGCAGTTCCCTGCTCACGCCGGCTGCGATGTGCAGCAGGTCACGAGATCGGTGTCGCTCCTGGACCACGATGCCTTGTGCTTTCGACTGGCGGAGAACATATGAGAGTTCCGAGTCGCGGTACGCAGGGTTCACCGTCACGAGGGTGAGGCCGGCCAGCGCGGCTCCGAGCTCCAGCAGGACCCACTGGGGGCAATTGGCCGACCAGACGGCGACGCGGTCACCGGGAGAGAAGCGGGTGAGCAGGGCATGCGCCACGCGTTTGGCATCCGCCTCCAGTTCCTCGAACGTCCAGCGGGGACCGTCCTGTTGCGGAGACCCGTCGATCAGAGCCGTGCGCTGCGGCCAGGTGCTCACCGCGAGGGCCAGGGCGCGGCCGATGGTGTGGTCGCGTATTTCGTCGGACTGGTCGGGCGGCCAGTGCGACGAGGTGATGAGTTGGCCGCGGTCCTCGTCGCCCATGGCACCTCCGTCGTGCTCGCGACCCCGCTGCGCGCGGACGCGAGCAGGTAAGATGGTCCGAAACATACGATCCGAAACGGACCATGTCAATGAGCACTGACGCTGATGGACCAGGCGGAGACGCCAGACAGGCTTCCGTTCGGCTGAGCCCCGTCTCCTACCTGGTCCTCGGACTGATCGGACTGCGCGGAGCGTCGACTCCGTACGATCTGAAGCGGGCGGCCGGCCGCTCCATCAGCTATTTCTGGCCCTTTCCGCACTCCCAGCTCTACAGCGAGCCCAAACGGCTGACAACCGCGGGCCTGCTCGCACAGCAGGTTGAGGAAGGGGGGCGTCGGCGTGTGCTCTACAGCCTCACCGACGCAGGCCGCGTAGCACTGGAGCGGTGGCTGCGCACGGCGCCGCAGGAGATCTTCGAGATGCGGGACACCGCTGTCATGCAGTTGTTCTTCAGCGAGTTCCTGTCGTCCGAGGAACTGACGGCGCTCGCCGAGCAGCAGATCGAGCTCTACCAGGAGCGGCTGGCCGTGTACCAGGACATTCTCTGCACTCGGTCGGCGGACGGGCGGGAACGGCGTATGGCGCCGTTGCGCCTCGGCATCGCTCTTGCCGAGACCTATGTGTCCTTCTGGCGGGAGATTGCCGAGGACCCGCCGCCGGGGCCTTGACCTGGGCCCCGGCGGCTCTGGCGCGGTCGCCCGCCCTTGAGTCGCCGGGATGCGGTCATGCATCCTCGGGCATCTGGGGCTTTGGCAGGAACAGCGAGAGGAGCAAGGCGAACGCCATGGCAGCGGCGAGGGCGATGTAGGCCTGCCGATAGCCCGCGTCGCGGTAGAAGGCGGTGCCCTTCATCACCACGGATGTGTGGCCCATGATCGTGAAGATGACCTGGGAGGCCACCGTGGTCATCAGGCCGACGAGCATCAAGGACATGCCGCTGGCGACTCCCTGGTCGCGAGCGGTGACCGCGCCGACCACAAGAATGGGCACGCTGGCATAGAGTATGCCCATGCCCAGACTGGCGACGACTCCGGTCACGATGATCTGGGATTCGTTGTGGTGGTGGAACGCCTGGAGCACCAGACCGCCCGTGGCCAGCGCCAGACCGAGCAGCCACGGCAACCGGGGATCGACGCGCCGGGTGACAAGACCGGCGGCCATGCCGGCCAGGAAGAGCACGATGCCCGCGGGCAGCCCGATGAGGGCGCTGTGCATGGCGGTCCAGCCGAGCCCGTCCGAGACTCCCGGAATGTGCGGATATAGCGGGATAACCACGGTCATCACGGCCGCGGCGGCGAACGCGGTCCCCTGGGCCACCGAGGTGACCACGAGTACGGTGCTCACCCGAGGTCGCATCAGCATGCGCACGTCCATCATGGGGTGCGCGACGGCCCGTTCCACGAGGGCGAAGCCGACGAAACCGACCAGGGCACCTGCGGTGAGGCCCACCATCCGGGAATCTGTCCAGCCCCATGTGGTGCCCTGGCCGATGGCGTAGATGAGGGCACTGATGCTTCCGCCGAGAAGCAGGCCCCCCGACCAGTCGAACGGCTCGCCGCGGCTGCGGCGAGGGGTCTCGGGGAGGAACAGATACACCAGGATGAACGCTACCGCTGTCACGGCGGCGACGAACCAGAGGGCGCCGCGGAAGCCGAAGTCGTCCATGAGCCATCCGGCGATCACCGGACAGATGGCCACGACCGCGCCGAGGGTGGCCCCGATGACACCGCTGACTTGACCGACCCTGCGCGGCGGCAGGACGTCGCGGGTGGTCGCGAAGACCAACGCGGCCATGGGCGCGTAGCACGCGGCGACGGCCCGCCCCACCAGCAGCACGCCGAACGTTGGAGCCAGCGCGGTGAGCACGTCACCCACCAGGCCCAGGGCGATGAGGGCGAGCATGACGCGCCGCTTGCCGAAGATGTCGCCGAGCCGCACGGCGAACGGCGTCATCAGCGTTCCGACAAGGCTGTATATGAGTCCGAACCAGGCGATGTGCGCGGTGTGGAAGTGCTGCGCCACGTCGGCTTGGGCAAAGGCCGCGATGACGCTGGAGGCGCTGAGGACCTGGGCGGTCCACAGCAGAGCGGTGAGAAGCCCTCTGGGGTGTCGGCCCGAGGCCGGTACGGCCTCGGAGTGGGCGTCGGGCAGGGACTCGGGCCCGGCCTGTGGCGATGGCGTGTGAACCATGAAATGTCCTCTCGGAAACGCTGCGTGCAGGACGGGGCGCGCGGGGAGCGTGCGCCCGCCACCGTGTCGATGACTCGACGACCAGAGCGGAATGCAGAACGTGGGGGGAGGACGTGGCGGCTGTGGCGATTAGGGGGTGCCGGATGCACGGAAGGTCTGGGCGAGGGCTGCGCCTGACTGTTCTGCGGGGTCCGTAGGGAGAGTGCGCGACCGCATGGCCACGTGCCCGTCTGGCCGTAAGAGAACGGCACCGGTCGTCTCCGCGCCGTACAGGGCTTCGAAGGATGTGCCGCGAGTCGTCTCCGCCTGGTCGGTCACGAAGCACCTGAGGCCTGACGCGTCGGCCGCCCTGCGCCAGTCCGCACTCGCCGAACCGTCGAAGATCGCAAGGTCGTTGTCGCAGAGGCCGATGGTCGATCGACGGCCGGGGCCCGGCCTTTCAGCCACGGATGCGGTGTGCGGGTCCCGGGGTGCCGGATCGGCCGGAAGAAGGCGACCGTGGAGCGTTCCGGAAACGTCCCGTCGTTCACTGTGGCCGCGGACTCGTACACGTACCCGAACTGCTGTCCGTGCGAGCGTAGTTGTTCGTGCTGGGCCGGCAGACCGTCCGCGATGCACCGACGTACTGCTTCCCCTTCGGGCGTCTCGATCGCGGGGAGTAGGGAGGGGGCGTCCGGCATGCACTCGGTCGACGTGCGCCGCTCGGTGTTGAGGAGGCACTGCACGATGTGGTGGCCGGCAACCGGCGTGCGTTCGTGTTCGCAGGAGTCGAGCAGGCTGTCGGACGTTTTGCCCGGCATCGCATGTATGCGTTTCCATACGAGGTTGCCGGTGCCCTGGATGCCACTGTTTCATCGCGAATCCATCGTGCGGTGGGAAACGGCGTGCCGCGTCGCCGGACAGGAGCACGCGTCGTGAGCGCCATGAGTCGGAGATCGCCGACTCGTGGCTCCGGGCCAGGATGCTCAGCACCTCCACGTCCGCCGCGGGATCGTCCCCCGCGTGCGGCACGTCGGCCGCGATCACGTGACGCGCGCGGACGGTACGGGGCGTCCGGCGCGCGGATTCCGGACTTGCCTGTGTGCCCGGCCTCGCACCAGCGGCGTCGTCGGACCGGATGTCGCCCAGAGGGATGCCGTTGACCAGGGGAGTCCCCCAGGCGGACTCCTGGGCGCGGTGTGCAGGAATCCCTGCGGCGCAGATCCCGTCTGCGATACCCCACTGGCGCAACAGCTCCGTCGTCGGTGCGTGAATGCC
Organism: Streptomyces sp. NPDC086777; assembly: GCF_040702065.1. Taxonomy (NCBI): domain Bacteria; kingdom Bacillati; phylum Actinomycetota; class Actinomycetes; order Kitasatosporales; family Streptomycetaceae; genus Streptomyces; species Streptomyces sp. NPDC086777. Next base: position 188,356 of record NZ_JBFBJI010000020.1, read on the forward strand.
ACCTGCCGTGGGATGGCCGGACAAGGTGGGGCGGCACTCGACGTGGCGCGCACCGGCGCACGGGCGAGCGAACTGAAGGGCAGTGCTGAGGTCGGCCGGCCCGCCGCCGATGATCCGGACGTCGCAGTAGTTCTGATTGCTCATGTGGTCCTTCGGCGTACGCATGCGCGAGACGAGTGAGGAGGGCGCGCCGCCCGCGGTGGCGAGTGTGGCTTCTCGGGTGAAGGAGCTACGCGCCGCCAGGTGCGCTGAACGCGTACGGCTCGCTGCTGTACGGGGCGTCGTCTGTGGATCCATGAAGAGGCGTATCACTGAGTTGCGCGTGGGGTGAAATGCCCTCAGCTGCTGCCCATTACGGTTAGTCCTGAGTTGCCAGCATGTCAAGAGTGCGTGAATGGATCCATTGTCCGGTTGCCTCTCGGGGGTGGAGCCGTGGCTCGGCCGGCTGCGGCTCAAGCGATGAGGCTCTCCGTCCGAAGGCTTCCCCTCCCCTTGCGATGCGGATATGGTCTATCCACTTGTGGGGCCGCGGCTTCGTCCACGACTCGCACCCGGATGCTTTCCGGGCGGCTGGGCCCACCTGTGTCTGGGGCCGCCCACCGATTCTGGTCACCCTCCCTCAGCTCTCCCAGAGGACCACTCATGTCCGGATCCGATCCCTCCGTGCCCATCGCCCGCGCCGACGCCGTCGCTCTCGGGCAAAGCCGCTGGTCCCTGGACCCCGCGCACTCGTCGGTCACCTTCACTCATCGCACCCTCTGGGGCCTCGCGACCGTCCGGGGTGCGTTCACCGACGTCACCGGGGAGGGCCGGATCGACTCCACCGGCTCGGCGACCGGCACTCTCCGTATCGCTGCGGCGTCGATCGACACCGGTCACGCGCGGCGCGACACACATCTACGGGAGAAGGGCTTCTTCGCCGCTGAAGAACACCCCGAGATCGTTTTCACCGGCACGCGGACCGAGATCGCCACCGACGGCCGTACGGTTTCGATCACCGGCCGTCTGTCCCTCCGGGGGCGGGTGCAGCCATTGGAGCTCAGCGCGGCGCTGGACTGGGAGACCGATGAACGGGTGGTCCTTTCGAGCGCCACGGAGGTGGATCGCGCGGCCTTCGGGCTCACGTCCAACCAGCTCGGAATGATCAAGGGGTCGGCTCGCGTGTCCGTCGTCGCGGCCTTCGTCCGTCAGTGAACCGAGAGTAGTGCCGCACCAGGCGCGCGGGCACGGACGGGATGTGTGATCACCGACCGGCCGAGGAGCGGCGGCATTACCGCTCACCTGCCCGTTGCCGGTGCAATCGCCCTTTCCACCGCGACAGCCTCCCTCTTCGATCGTGTCCCTTCCCCGCGTCCGTCGGCGCGCCGGCCGAGTCCCGGCCTGCGGGAGCCGGAGACCGGTGCTGCCGCCTCCACCCAGGAGCTGACAAATGAGCAACCGACCCCTCGTGCGTACGGCCGACGGCGCCCTGCGCGGTACCTCGGACGGCGTCGTGAGCGTGTTCCGCGGAATCCCGTACGCGCAGCCCCCCACCGGCAGACGCCGCTTCGCCGCTCCCGTCCCCGCGGCGCGGTGGGAGGGCACACGGGACGCGCTGGAGTTCGGTCCTCCGGTGTCGCAGTTCGTGCCCGGGCAGGGTCCGGTCCCGGTGAACGAGGACGAGGACGGTGTCGGGGCTCTCACGCTGAATGTGTGGACCCCGGATCCCGGCGCGGCCGGGCTGCCCGTCCTGGTCTGGATCCACGGTGGTGCCTACCTGCTCGGTACCGGCTCCGACCCCGGCTCCGACGGCAGCCGTCTTGCCGCACAGAACGGTGTAGTGGTGGTCAGCATCAACTACCGGCTGGGCGCCGAGGGATTCGCCTGCCTCGAGGGTGCCCCCGACAACCGGGGCCTGCTCGATCAGATCAGTGCTCTCACCTGGGTCCGGCGCAATATCGTGGCCTTCGGCGGCGACCCCGACCAGGTGACCGTGTTCGGCGGATCTGCCGGGGCGAACGCTCTCGCCGCGCTCACGGTCATGCCGGCCGCCCGGGGGCTGTTTCGGCGCGCCGTCCTGATGAGTCCCGCTGTCTGCTACTTCACCCCCGAACTCGCGAAGACGATCTCGGCGCAGCTGGCGTCCGACCTTGGCTGCAGGGCCGCGGCGGCAGCCTTCGCCCGACAGTCGGCGGCGAACGTCGCGCAGGCCGACTTCGGCCTCTTCGTTCGCCACGGTGCCTACACGCAGGCATGGGGGCAGGCCGGAATGCTGCCCACCATCTACTCGCCGGTCGTGGGCGGCGAAGACCTGCCCGTCGATCCGTTCACGGCCATCGCGGCCGGGGCGGCGGCCGATATCGAGCTGCTCATCGGTTACAACCGTGACGAGTACCGGTTCTTCCAGCTCTTGGCAGGTCCTCCGCCGCCCGGTACCGAAGCCGATGGTCCGGGTGAGGCCGAACTGGAAAGCGCTCTGGCGTTGCTCGGTCCCTCCGGTGCCGATGCCGCCTACCGCGCGGCGTACCCCGGCCTGGACGTCGGGGCCCGGTACGAACTGGTGATGTCCGACTGGACGTTCCGCATGCCTTCGGTGCGGCTCGCGGAGGCGCAGGCAACGGCCGGCGGCAAGGCGCACCTGTACGAGCTGGCCCACCCGATCGAGTCGGCGGGCGGAACGACCCCTCATGGTGCTGAGGCGCCGCTCGTCTTCGGAACCGTCGGGGGCGACATCAACCGCCTGTTCTACCCGCTCGGGTTCTCCGCCCACGAGGAGGAACTGAGCGCGAGCATGCGTCGGGCGGTCACGGACTTCTCCCGCGGTGGTGACCCGGGCTGGCCCGTGTTCGACACCGAGCGATGGATCACCCGTGTCTGGGGTGAGGCGGGAGCCGTACTCGGAGTGGACCGGGCGCTGCCGACCCGGGCCTCTCGCGACATCTGGGCGCCGGTGTCCTTCAGCGCGCTGACGCTGCCGTAACAGGCGGCTGGGAGCAGGCTGCACGTGGCGCCGGGATCAGCTGAGCGCAGGGGACCGCGGCGTACCGCGGTCCCCTGCGCCTGCGCAGAGCCGACGACGGAGCTGCTCTTCTCGCCCCCGGGCAACGACCAGCACCTCCAAGCCGCTGCCGCCGAGATCCGCCGACACACGGGCCGATGTCCGTGCGGCCGTGCCCACCGTGGTCGAGGACTGCGAAGGCCCGACGCGGCACAGGCACGCGCAGCTGACCACGACCCCACTGCGGCAAGATCGAACCGATCTCGTCTTCGCTACGTGCACTCAAGACCGGCGCCACGCCGCAGACCTGGGAGATCGCTGCCGCACCCGAAGCGTCCTGGACAGGAACCTGCTCCGTCCCCTGGCCGCGGTGGGGACGGAGCAGGGTACGGTCAGATCAGCAGCCGCATCGGCTTCTCGACGCTCTCTTGCAGGGCGGCGAACCACCGTGCCGCCAGAGCACCGTCCACGGGCCGGTGGTCCGCGGAGAGCGTCAGCGTCATCACATCGGCTGCCTCCAGACTGCCGTCCTCGGCCACGACCGGTGTCCGTGTCGTGGTGCCGACGGCCAGGATGGCTGCCTGCGGGGGATTGATGATCGCGCTGAACTCCTCGACTCCGTACATGCCGAGGTTGCTGATGGTGATCGACCCGCCCTCCAGATCGCTCTGGCGCAAGGTGCCGTTGCGCGCCTGCTCGCTGAAGGCGCGCACCTGGGCGGAGACGGCCGACAAGGAGAGCGAGTCGACATCCCGCAGTACGGGAGTGACCAGACCGCCCTCGGTCGCCACGGCGACCGAGACATCGACCGAGTGGAAGCGGTGCACCGCCTCCGCCGTCCAGATGACGTTCATCTCCGGCACCAGCACGTGTGCCCGCGCAATCGCCTTGATGAGCAGGTCGTTGACCGAGATCTTCACCCCGGCTTCCGCGTTGATCCGCTGCCTCAGGGCGAGGAGGGCCCCGGCGCGGACCTGTCCCTTCAGGTAGAAGTGAGGAGCGCTCTGCTTGCTCTCGGTGAGCCTGCCGGCGATGGCGCGGCGAATCCGCGAATGCGGGATCGCTTCGTACGCCGCGCTGCCGACAGCGACCGGCGACGAGGGCGCAGGAGCAGCGGTCTCGGAGGCCGGTGCCGGGGCGGTGGTCGGGGCCTGAGCGGTGGTCGGCTGTGATGCCCGCGCGGCGATGGCCGCGTTGACGTCGTTGCGGACGACTCGGCCTCCGGGCCCTGTTCCGGTGATGGTGCTGATGGAGATGCCCGCTTCGCGGGCCAGCCGTCGTGCCAGCGGACTGGAGAAGAGCCGCACCTCCGAAGCCGCGGCAGCGGAATCCGGTGACGGTGCAGTCTCGGCGAGCGGACCGCTGTCGGGCACATCCCGCCGAACCGCCGACTTGGTCTCTCCCGATTCCACCACACCCAGTTTCGCGAGCAGCTCGGCGAGGTCGCCCACCTCCTCACCCGGCGCGGCGATCACCGCAATCGGGCTGCCCACCTCCACCTCGGTCCCCTCGGGAACAAGGGCCTTGAGCAGCGTTCCCCGGACGGTGGCCGGGACGTCCACCTCGGCCTTCTCGGTCTCGACGATCATGAGCGCGTCACCCGCCTGGAACGACGCGCCCTCAGGCACGGGCCAGCCTGACAGAACCGCTGCTGTCGAACCGGCTGCGACCTCCGGCATGCGGAGTAGCTCAGCCATGGTTTCCTCCGTGGTGCATAGGTGTATGCGGTTCAGCGACCGGTGATGTTCTTGAGTGCTGTGGTGACCTCGTCGGCCTGGGCGATGGCGGCCCGTTCCAGCACCTTGCTGATGCTCGGGGACGCTTCGCCACCCGTGACCCGCTGGACCGGCTGGTCCAGCCAGTCGAAATAGCGGCGCTGGATCTCGTCCGCCAGCCAACCGCCGTAGGAGGTGCCGACGGCTCCCTGCTCGGCGATGAGTACGTTGTTGGTCTTGCGAATGCTTTCGCCGATGGTGTCCCAGTCGATACTTGCGCGGTCCAGCCAGCGCAGATCGATCACCTCTGCGTCGAGGTCGCTGTTCTCCACCGCCTCCAGGACGTAGTTCGTCATGGCGAGGTAGGTCAACACGGTGAGGTCCGAGCCGGAGCGCCGTACCGCGGCCTTCCCCACGGGCAGGCAGAAGTCGAGGTCGTCCGCCGGGACTCCGCCCGTCGTCGGATAGAGGTCCACGTGCTCCAGGACGACAACGGGGTCGTTGCAGCGCAGCGCGCTGTTCATCAGGCCTATGTAGTCGAACGGGGTGGACGGTGCGACGATGCGCCATCCCGGAGCGGTGGCGAGGATCCCGGCGGGGTCCATGGAGTGCTGGGAGCCGTAGCCGGTACCCATGGCGACCTTGCTGCGCAGCACTAGGGGGACGTCGTTGGTACCCCCGAACATGTGCCGGGCCTTGCCGATCTGGTTGAACAACTGGTCGGCGGCCACCCACATGAAATCCGCGTACATGAACTCGACGACGGGCCGGTAGCGGCCCTCGAGCGCGATGCCGCCGGCCAGGCCGGCGAACGCGTTCTCGCTGATCGGCGTACCGAGGACGCGGTCGGGGAAGGCCTCGAACAGTCCGCGGGTGGCGCCGTTCGTGCCGCCCTTGAGCCGGTGGACGTCCTCTCCCAGGACGACGATCCGCTCGTCCTCGGCCATACGCCGGCCCATGACGTCGGCCACGACGTCGATGAACCTGCGGTCCTGCAACCGGCCCTGGAAGGAGGAGAGATCGGCTGTGCGCGCTCCATCGAACTCTTTGAGGTCTCCGCGAACGCCGACGTCCCGGAAGTCCGGGTCGGGCCACAGGTTCGGTTTGATCTGCTGCTGACCCGGCTTGCCGCCGGGCTTCGGCTCGAGCAGTTCGCTCGCCACGGCCTCCATCTCGGCTTTGGCGCGTGCCGTGCAGTCGGCCACCTCGGTCTCGGTGAAGATGCCCCGGCGGATCAGGTGGGAGATGACGAGCGCCAGCGGGTCGCGGTCCCGCCACTCCCTCTCCTCTTCCTTGGAGCGGTAGCCGAAGGCACTCCCCGGGAACGGGCCGTTCTGGTGGAAGTAGCGGTAGACGTCCGCTTCCACGACCGTGGGCCCCAAACCGGCCCTCATATGGGCGACCGCTTCGCTGGTGGCCAGATGGACGGCGAGGGGGTCCATGCCGTCGACGCGCCAGCTGGGGATGTTGAAGCCCAACCCCCGTGCGGACAGCCGGGGTTCGGCCGTGACCTCGTCGACGCGGGTGGAGACGGCGTACCGGTTGTTCTCGATGAAGAAGCATACGGGGAGCTGCCAGGCACCGGCGAGGTTGAGCGTCTCCAGTACGGATCCGATGTTGACCGCACCGTCACCGAAATAGGAGACGGAGACCGCGTCCGTGGCTGCATGGCGCGCGGACCAGGCGAAGCCGGCGGCCTGCGGGACTCCGCCTCCCACGATGGCGTTGGTGCCCATCGCGCCGGCTTCACGCCACTGCAGATGCATGGATCCACCGCGTCCGCGACAGAACCCGTCGGCCAGTCCGCAGATCTCCGCCAGACTTCGGGAGAGCACGGTGCGAACCGCCTCGGGGAGGGGAAGCCGCGGGTCGATCCCGTCGGGTGCCACGTAGCCGAGGGCTTTGGCGAGAAACTGGTGGTGTCCGCGGTGCGAGCCGTTGACGTAGTCGCTCGCGGTGAGCGTGAGCACCGAGCCGACGGCTCCGCCCTCCTGCCCCACGCTCGAGTGGGCGGGCCCGTGTACCAGTCCCTGGGACGCCAGGGAGAGCACGTACTCCTCGAAAGTCCTGATGAGAAGTGTCTGGACGAAAATGGAGGTCAACAGTGCCGGATCGGCGGCGTCCCAGTCCTTCTTCGTCGCGGTGACCTCGACCCAGGGGGCAGCTGGGCTGAGCTTCTTGTGTGTGGGCACGGATGCCTCCCAAACATGAGCACATGGCTCGGCCGGGCTCGAACGCCCAGCTCTTGCGGTTGTCCCACGTTCCCGTCGAATGGATCCATACGCAAGGTGAAGTTATCATTATGTTACTAAGGCATTGCCGGTAGGGGCATTGACTAGGGATGTTCGACGAGTGATGGTCGGCGTGAAACCAACATGGATCCAATGGAGGATGGTCATGTCGAAGGCACCGAGGGGAACCGCCGACCTCAAGGAGTTCGAGCAGGACTCCTGGTGGGAGGCGGTCCGAGCCGAACTGAACGCGGACGCGGAGTGGACGGAGGCGGCCAGGTACTTCCCCGCCCGCATCGAGTTCCGCAGTGATCACGGCTCCTGGACGGTGGACACACGTGACGGGCATGTGGTCTCTGTGCGGCAGGGATCCCACCCGCAGGGCGCGGACGTCACCCTCGTCGCCCCGGACGCCGAATGGCGCCGCGTGATCGACGGTGAGACCGACTGGTTCGAGGGGACGTCCCCGGGTCTCGGCGAGATCACCGTCGAGGGCGACGGCATCGCCGCCATGCGCAACGTCAAGGCCATGTGGCGTCTGCTCGGTGCGCTGTCCACGGCGGGCAAGCCCGCGGCCGAGCCCGGCCCGTACTCCCCGGACCCCGAGACGGGCCGCCACACCGCGCTCACCGGCCACTACATCGAGGTCAACGGCCTGCGGACGTACTACGAAGAGGCCGGCGAGGGAGATCCGATCGTCTGCATCCACGCGGCAGGCCAGGACACCCTGATGTACCGGCATGTCCTTGAGGGACTGTCCGACGAATTCCGCGTCATCTCCATCGACGCCCCCGGCCACGGCAAGACCTTGGAACCGGTCGGCGGCGCCTTTCGCGACATCAGTGACCACGCCGACTTCAACGAGGCGTTCATCGGCGCTCTGGGCCTGCAGAATCCGGCGATCGTGGGCTGTTCGATGGGCGGCAACATGGTTCTCGAACTCGCCGCCCGCCGGCCGGACTTCTACCGGGCCGTCATCTCGGCGGAGGGCTCCGACTACACACCCACCGTCAGTGACACGCTGCTGGAAATGCTCCTGCTGAACGGAGCGCAGATCCTGGAGGGCTGGTCCAGCTCTATGACCGGCTACCGCACCCCGCCCGAGCGGGCACGCGAGGTGATCTGGCAGCTGCGCCGGGTCTGCCCGGAGGTGATCGCGGCGGATCTCACCGGCTACGCCGGTTTCGACCGACGCGACCAGGTCGGGCGGATCAAGAGCCCGGTACTGCTGCTCCGCGGAGACGCCGACTGGCTGGTCCCGCAGGCGATGGTCGAGGAGGTCTCCAGCCGTATCCCCGGAAGCCGCATCTCGGTGCTCGAGGGCACCGGCCATTATCCGATGATCGAGAACCCCGTCGAGTTCAACCAGACGGTTCGCGATTTCGTGAAGGAGAGCCGGCGATGACCGGGCTTCCCGGCGGTCTGCCCCGTCCCGGCGTGCTTCCGGCGCCGCTGGCGGGGCTGCCGGTGGGCCAGGTCGGCATTCTCGTGCCGGACCTGGCAGCGGGCATCGAGACCTGGTCCGCCCTGGTGGGCACGGACGAGTGGCTCGTCTACACCTACGGGCCCGACACGGTTCCGCAGCTGAGCTACCGCGGTCGGCCCGGCACGTTCCGTATGCGGGTCGCACTCACCGGCAGCGCGCCTCAAGTGGAACTGATCGAGTCGCTCGAGGGCCCGAGCATCTACACGGAATGGATCAGCGAACACGGCTACGGCCTCCATCATCTGGGATTCCGGGTTCCGTCCGTGGAGAAGGCGATTCGTGAGGTGACGGCGAGCGGTGTGGAGCTGCTCCAGTCCGGCAGCGGTTACGGACAGGACGGCGACGGCGGTTTCGCCTACTTCGACACCCAGGAGAGCGTCGGCCTGATCGTCGAGGCCATCGAGGTACCGGGCCGGCGCAGGCCGTCGGAGTCGCTGCCCGAGGTCGGACGGTGACGCAGGACCACGGCCGTGGTCTGCCGGGGCTGGCCGGTGTCGAGCACGTCGGCTTCACGGTACCCGACCTGGAAGCGGCCACCCGGTTCTTCACCGAGGTCATCGGGTGCGAACTCGTCTACACCTTGGGGCCGTTCCGGTCCGACGACACATGGATGACCGACCATCTCAACGTCCATCCCCGGGCCGTGATGCAGCGCCTGGCCTTCTTCCGGTGCGCCAACGGACCCAACTTCGAGGTGTTCCAGTACGAATCCCCGGACCAGCACCCTGTCCCGCCCCGGAACAGCGACGTGGGCGGACATCACCTGGCCTTCTATGTGGAGGACCTGGACGTCGCCGTCGCCCACCTTCGGGCGCACGGGGTGACGCTGCTGGGGCAGCCGACCGAGAGCACAGGCCCCAGTACCGGGCAGCGCTGGCTGTACTTCCTCACCCCGTGGGGTATGCAGTTGGAACTCGTCTCCTTCCCGCAGGGAAAGGCCTACGAGGCTGCGCTCCATCAGAGCGGGGGCGGGGCAGTGCGATTGTGGCAGCCGGAGCTGCCGGATCACTCGCAACGATAGGAAGGCCATGGCGCGAGGCCTCGTCGGACCCTCCGCCGTCACCGGCCGAGGGAGCGCCGACTCCCCGGCACGGTAGTCCGAGCCGGCCTTCGTCAAGGGCCGGGGCGGCAACGGCCTCTTCCTCTACCTGGTGCTCGACGCCTCCCGCGCCA